>NZ_RZTF01000555.1:0-3176 GCF_004023175.1 Mesorhizobium sp. M7A.F.Ca.MR.362.00.0.0 | reverse complement strand
AACCGACATCTCGCTCTTGTTGCCCGTGGTGACAACCATCGAGCCGAACTTGTTGGAGATCGCCATCAGGATGGTGCCGCGCGCGCGGCTCTGCAAATTCTCCTCGGTGATGCCTTCCTTGGTGCCTTCGAACATCTGCGTCAGCGCGTGCAGAAACCCTTCGACCGGCTCGAAGACCGGCACGATGTCGTAGCGGCAGCCGAGCGCCCGGGCGCAATCCTCGGCATCCTTCAGCGAGTCCTTCGAGGTGTAGCGATAGGGCATCATGACGGCGCGCAGGCGTTCCTCGCCGAGCGCATCGACGGCGAGCGCCGCGCAGATCGCCGAATCGATGCCGCCGGACAGACCAAGCACCACATTCTTGAAGCCGTTCTTGTTGACGTAGTCGCGCAGGCCCAACATGCAGGCGCGATAGTCGGCCTCCTCCCGGTCCGGGATTTTCGACATCGGCCCTTCCGAGCAGACCCAGTGATCCCCTTGTCTTTTCCAGGTGGTGATGTCGACCGCTTCCTCGAACTGGCTCATCTGGAAGGCAAGCGTCTTGTCGGCGCCAATGGCAAACGACGCGCCGTCGAAGATCAACTCGTCCTGCCCGCCAAGCTGGTTGGCATAGATCATCGGCAGCCCGCATTCGATGACCTGGCGGATGACGACCTGGTGGCGGACATCGATCTTGGCGCGATAATAGGGCGAGCCGTTCGGCACCAGCAGGATTTCCGCCCCGCTTTCGGCCAGCGACTCGCAGATATCGACATCGCCCCAGATGTCCTCGCAGATCGGAACTCCGATGCGCACGCCGCGGAAATTGACCGGCCCCTGGATCTCGGGTCCAGCCTGGAAGACGCGCTTCTCGTCGAACTCGCCGTAGTTCGGCAGATCGAGCTTGTAACGTTCGGCAATGATCTTGCCGCCATCGGCGAAGACGATCGAATTATGCGTGCCGCTCTTGCGCTTCAACGGCGTGCCGATGATGACGCCGGGACCGCCATCCGCGGTGTCGGCGGCAAAATCCTGTGCCGCCTTTTCGCAGGCTTTCAAAAAGGCCGGCTTCAGCACCAGATCCTCCGGCGGGTAGCCGGCGAGGAAAAGCTCGGTATAGAGCACGAGATCGGCGCCCTGACGTGCGGCATCCGCCCTCGCCTCGCGGGCCTTGGCGAGATTGCCTGATATGTCGCCGACAGTCGGATTGAGCTGGGCGACGGCGATGCGCAGGATGTCGAGCTTCTTGGTCATGCCTGCTGACTTAGCGCGGCAAAATTGCCCGGGCAATGGCGTTCGTTTGGACCAATTCGGACCGAATGACATACGTCAATCGTGTGCGGACCGATCGACGTGCTTCAATCGTGGCGAGACGACCAGGTATCAATCGTCGCCCATATATTCGCGCAACGCTTGCGGCGAATGATTCTCGCCGATCGACATCGCCAGGATGCGTGAAATATGCCGGCGCGGCAGGCCTGTCTGCACCACCCACTGGTTGATCTGTGCCTGGATCTTGTCGAGGTCCCTCTTCGAAGTCGGGCTTTCGGCGATGTCGAGGCCGGCGTCGCGCAACGCCGCGGCCATATCGCCCGAGATGACGAACGCATCCCAACCCAGCCAGCGCAGGAAATACTGGCCCGTATTGCCGCCCAACCGGCTGCCATGCTTGCCGAGCCAGGCCATCAGCCCGACCTGGTCGTCATCAGGCCAGTTTGCAAGGAATTGGCCGAAGCCGCCATATTCCTTCGACACGCGCTCGACGAAGGCGGCGTTGTCGCGCACGGATCTGATCTTCTGCGGGTTGCGCACGATGCGCTGGTCGGCCGTCAGATCGTGCCAGAAATCATCGGGCTGGAACAACAGCCGCTTCGGCTCGAAGCGCAGAAACGCCTCCTCGAAGCCCGGCCATTTCTGCTCGATGACGCGCCAGACGAAACCGGCGGCGAAGACGCGTTCGGCCATAACAGAGAGAATGCGGTCATCGGCGATGTCAGCCACGGCGGCATTGTCAGGCGCCGGACCCAGCAGCGACGTCAGTTCCTCTTCGCCGCCCTTGCGTTTTGCGGCGCGTGCGCGAATTTTCTTGAAATCGGCCATTGGTCCCTCGGCAACTGGAATCAATCTAACACTTCCCGTGTGAGCCGGCAGCCTCTACCTCTTACGGCAAGCCAAAGACCCTGGAGATGGCCATGAACAAGACGATCGACGACCTGGCGAACCGCTGGCTCAAGCGGCGGCCGGACGGCCTCAGCCAGCTCGAAAGCCGGGTGCTGCAATCGACGCTCGAACGCACCACCATCTCGCGCGACACCAACAAGGCCGTCGCCTTCCACCAGACCTTCGGCGACCGGCTCGCCGACACGATCGCCCGCATCGGTGGGTCATGGTCCTTCATCCTGACCTTCATCGCCTTTCTGATCCTGTGGACATCAGCCAATGTCTGGCTGCTGTCGCGTGACGCCTTCGATCCCTACCCGTTCATCTTCCTCAATCTCGTTCTGTCGATGGTCGCCGCCTTGCAGGCGCCGGTGATCATGATGGCGCAGAATCGCCAGACCGAACGCGACCGCATCGACGCCGCCCACGATTACGAGGTCAACCTGAAAGCCGAGATCGAGATCATGGCGCTGCATGAAAAGCTGGATGAACTGCGCCACGGCCAGATTCTCGGTATGCGCGACGAGATCGTGCAACTGACCGAAATGATCAAGCGGATCGACGAAAGGCTGTCTTCGCAGCAGTCGGCTTCATGACCGACGCGATCCATCATTTCATCGAACAATACGGGCTGCTCGCGGTCTTTATCGGTTGCGTCGCGGAGGGCGAAAGTGCCGCCATTCTTGGCGGTTTCTTCGCCCACCAGCAGGTCTTCGTCCTGTGGCACGCGGTTCTTGCGGCGGCGCTCGGCGCCTTCGTCGGCGATACTTTCTTCTTCATCCTCGGACGAAGCTTCGCCGACCATCCCTATGTCGTCAGGTTGCGCAAACGGCCCGGCTTCCGCCGCGCCTTTCGTCTGCTCAATACCCATCCCGACATTTTCGTGCTGTCCAACCGCTATATCTACGGCATGCGCCTCGTCGGCGGCATTGCAGCCGGGCTTTCCAACATCGCTGCGCCGCGCTTCGTCATCCTCAACGCGCTTTCATCGGCGGTCTGGGCGGTGCTGTTCGGCACGATCGGTTATGTCTTTGGAC
>NZ_RZTF01000554.1:0-3217 GCF_004023175.1 Mesorhizobium sp. M7A.F.Ca.MR.362.00.0.0 | reverse complement strand
TTTGTGGGAATTGTTCAACGACGAACGCTCCGCCATGAACGTCGACAGCATTCTCGCACTCGCCTATCTGGCAGGCCCCGGCGGCGCCCTGATGTACTATCTCTACAACAAAAGCGTGCAAACGCTGGGCGCGAGCCGGGCGAGCATGCTGCTCTACCTGCAGACGGTGTTCGTGGCCATTCTCGCCTATCTGCTGCTCGGCGAGGGCCTGCACGATTACGATCTGGTCGGTGCGGCCTTCATCGTCGCCGGCATCGTGCTCGCCACCATGGTCAAGCCCAGGCCGGCTCAACCACGCGTGGCGTAGAAATCTTGCGGGTGACGGCTGTGAGGGCGGGTCAACAAAAAACCCGCCTGGGCGGCGGGTGACTGGCGCAAATCAGCACCATAGGCAGAAATGTAGCATAGCTGCCCTCACCCGTCAAGGAAAAAATTCCTATCGACGTCAGCACCAGCTGCCCGCTGGGCCCGTGCATCCCCGACCAAAAGCCAGCGGCGCAATTGCGGTGGAGGCCGACATTTCAACGAAAGTAAATTCAGATCCAGCTTGACGGAACATTAGCCATAGCTAATTGTTGATCTGTGCGGCAGGTGGTGCCCTCCATCGCCTGCCGAAGATCGGCCGTCCGATCGGCCCGCGTCCTCCGCCAGAGGCGCGGGCTTTCGGGGCCGCCGCGCAATCCAGCCGGTATTTTCCGTTCTTCAGCTTCCGATCATTTCGCCAGTCCCTCATCGGGGTTTCGCCGCCTTTTGGCCTTGAGGCTGCGGGCGGCCTGCTCGATTGCCGCGCGGTCATTGCCCAGGCGGTCGAGCAGTTCCTGCGCCTCGTCGCCCGATATCCCGGTGCGCACCGCCAGCGCCTCGACCTCCAGCACGTCGGAGCTGGCGATCTCGCCGGTTTCAGGCAGCGCGTCGTCCGCCGTCAGCGGCAGCGCCGACTCGCGGTCGATCTCGGCCTCGGCCTGGTGCCAGTGCCGTTCGGGGTCGCCGTGCATGCGGCCTTCCCGTTCCCAGATCTGGTAGGCGCGCTCACGAATCCTGTCGTCCCGGTCGTCGCTCATGGTCAGTCCTCCTTGGGTTCAGGGTTGAACGCCGCGCCAATGCGGACGCTCCGGAAAATCCGCGCGATCGGATCGCCATGCCGGGCGGCGCGCGGGGCTACTGGCATTGCCGTCTCGGGCCGCCTGAATAGGGCTGGTAGGAGTTGTCTTCCGGGCGGTAGGAGCGGTAGCGGCTGAAGCAGGAATCGACATGGTCGGCCGAAAGTGCTTCGCCGCCATCGCTGGCAACGTAGACGCCCAGGCCGGCGCCGTTTTCGTCGCCATCGCCGGCGGCGGGCAAAACAGCCTGGCCGGCGGCTTGGAGATAGGGCGAGATGCAGGGGCGCAGCTGCCCGCTGTAGGAGAGGTAGCTGTTGTCGTCCGGATGGTAGGAGCGATATCGGCTGGCGCACCAGGCGAGATGCGGAGGCGGCAGGGCGGCTGCCTTGGGCGCGATGGCGCCGGTGACGGTGGGGTCGGGCGGTTTTTCCTGCGGTTTGGCGGGGATGTCGGGCGGCGCGGACTGTTTGGCCGGCAGGCGTTCGAGCCCCTGCCCCGCTTTGTTCACAGGCCGCGCTTTTTTGGTCCACAGCTCCGCCACGCTGACGGTGGCCGTTGCCTGGCGCGGCGGCTTTGCGGCAAGCAGCCAGGCCGCAAAACCCAGTCCGCTGCCGAAGACCGCAAGGGTCAGCACGAAGCCGCAGACCAGTCCCAAAACCGCTTTCACGACACGCTCCTTAAGTCCCTGCTCATAGAATGCGGGGCCTCAAGGCTGGTTCCAGAAAAACGCTGGGCGCACGCCCCGAGCGTTGCCGCCGAATGCGCCCGGCAAGAGCCGCCAGGGGAGGCTCAAAGGAGCGCCCAGACACAGTTCAGAAACAATATTCAACAGTTCGGAAAAACTGCCGAAAAGATCGGATGGCATAAGCATCCCACAACAACTGGAAAAATGGCCGTGCCGGGCGATGCCCGGCCTGGATGGGAAAGCATGGAAATGGATCACGGTGTCGATATCGCCGAACTGGACGCGGAACGATCGGGGCTGGAGAGCGGCCTGGCAGGTGTCGATGCGCTGGTAAAAACGGCCCCCGCGACAGCCAGGCGCGGGCAAATCCTAACGGGCGCCGACTTTGCCCGGCAAGGCCTGCCCGGCGAGCGGCTCGACACCGTCTTCGAACAGCTCGCCGACATGTTTGCAGCGCTGCCGGCGGTGATCTCCGACGGGCGTGTCTGGACCTATCGGGAACTGGACAGCCGCGCCAACCAGTTCGCCCGCCTGCTGGTCAAGCGCGGCGTGCGGCCGGGCGACCGCGTCGGGCTCATCCTCGACCGCTCGGCGGAGACCTATGTCGCGCTGCTCGCCGTGATGAAGGCGGGTGCGGCCTTCGTACCGCTCGCCACCGCCTTCCCCGAGGAGCGGATGGCGCTCATCATCGAAGACGCCGGCGTCAGCCTGATCGTCACCATCGCCGCCTATGCGTCGCGCGCCGGTCAGCTGCCCGTCCCGCATCTGCTGATCGACAGCACTGCTGCCGAAATCTCCAAACAGTCCGACGCGCCGCTGAAGCCGCATGCGAAGGCCGCTTTATCGGACGACACCTGCTACATCCTCTACACCTCGGGCACCACGGGCAAGCCCAAGGGCGTGGTCATCAAGCACCAGAGTTTCGTCAATTTCATCCGCGTCGCCGCCGCCTCCTACGGCTACCGGCCGGGCGACCGCGTCTATCAGGGCATGACCATCGCCTTCGACTTTTCCTCCGAGGAGATCTGGGTGCCGTTCGTCGCCGGCGCGACGGTGGTGCCGGCGCCGGGCCAGATGCCGCTGGTGGGCGAGGAACTGGCCGATTTCCTGCGCCTCCACGACATCACCTGCATCGCCTGCAGCCCGACGCTGCTGTCGTCGATGACGTCGGATGTGCCCAGCCTGCGCACGCTGCTGGTCGGCGGCGAGGCCTGCCCGCACAATCTGGTGGTGCGCTGGTCGAAGCCGGGACGGCAGATCCTCAACACCTATGGCCCGACCGAGGCGACCGTCACCGCCACCATGGGCGCGCTGACGCCGGACAGTCCCGTGACCATCGGCGCACCGCTGCCGACCTACTCGATCGTCATCCTCGACGCTTCGCTGCCGCAGCTTGCCGAGCCCGGCGAACTGGGTGAGATCGGCATTGCCG
>NZ_RZTF01000553.1:2260-3218 GCF_004023175.1 Mesorhizobium sp. M7A.F.Ca.MR.362.00.0.0 | reverse complement strand
GCCTCGTCCCGGTCTCGCGGGGCTCGGCCGCAGGCGAAATCAGCGCCCTTTCATCCGTTGCGTAGGGAATGTTGGGTGCAACCGCAGCGGTGTTCGAGAATGCGTTCATCGGTGTCGTCTCCGGTCTCGGGAAGCAGGCGTCAGGAGGCGTTCAGCGCGTTTGTGGCGATCGCCTCGAAGCGCCTGTCGAACAGGTCCTCGGCCTTGATCGCGGGCTTGTTCAACTCCTTGGCCAGGAGATCGATCGTCGCCTGCTGGCGCACGATCACGTCGTTCCAGTCGGAGGGGATGTCGAACTGACCATCAGCGTCGATCAGATACTGGCCATCTTCTGTGTTGAGGCCCTGGGTGGCGACGTAGTACCCCTCGATCCACTCCTTGGGATGCTCTTCCACCCAACGGGCGGCTAGCGCCCAGTAGCGCACATATTCGCCGAGAGCGGCGGCTTTGGCCGGGTCGTCAAGCACGGCTTGTGGGGCATAGAGATGGGCTGGATCATCGCGCAAGCCGTGCGGGATAGTGGCAGCGCCGTCGGCGCCATACTGGCGCAGATAGCGCTTGATGAGGACGCCCGAGATCGGCGCGACGTCGACTTGCTTGCCGGCAAGTGCCACTGGATAGGCGTCGCCTTTGCTGGGCAGTTCGATGAGATCTACATCCTCCTTTTCCAGGCTGGCGGCCTGCAGGACCCTCAACACCAGCGCGCCTTGTGCCTGACCGGGGCTGAAAGCAATCCGCTTACCGCGCAAATCCGCGAGCGTCCTGACCTCGACTCCCGGTGCAATGCCGAGTTGATAGATCGGGTGCGCAACCGGTTCCTTGCGGAACTTCGCGGCAATGATCTTGACCTTGAGCCCCGTCCAGGTCGCGTGGATGGGCGGAATGTCGGCGACGGATCCGACGTCCAATGCGTTGGCGCGAAAGGCTTCGATTGTCTGTGGACCACCGCTGATATTGC
>NZ_RZTF01000553.1:0-2224 GCF_004023175.1 Mesorhizobium sp. M7A.F.Ca.MR.362.00.0.0 | reverse complement strand
GCCCCGATAATTCCAGCGCCCTTTGCGTCTCGGGATCGCCGATACGAAGCACAGTGCCCGCCGGGATTTTGGTCGGCAGCTTGCCCGCGTCCGGACTACCCGCCTGGGCAATGAGGGGGGAGAAAGAAGCGACCAAGCCTACCGCGAACGCGGTCACGAACCCACCAAACCTCCTTCTTGAAAATCTCTCCACAGCTAACACCATCGTCTTGCTCCAGTTTTGGGAAGGCTCCGAATTGCGCTGCTAGTATGTCCAGTGATTTGGTAGACTATAAAAGTATCAGGTGCTGTTCTTTGCCACCCGAAGGAAACGCTGTTCGCCTCCAATGCTCATTCGGAGCACGCGCCGCTCAACAAGAGGCGGGTTGGGGCGCCGCAGAGCAGGTCGCGTTTCTAACCGGCGCCAACTCACGTCCTCGCCGAAAGCGGTTCCTGATGCCCTATGCGCCTTGCCAGCGAGCTTCGGCTTGGAACAGGACCCAGCGTGAAGCTGCTAGCAGAAAAATCGCTTCGCCTCCGGTAGTGGAAGGACAGGCACTATAGCCTGCGATGATTACCGGCCGATAGGAACGGCCGGGCTCGTAAGAACCGGAAGAGCTGCTGTTTCCTTTTTGAAGGGTTCCCTGAAAAGTCTTCTGCCTAAACCTCATCATTATGGTCCAGCTGTCGTATTTTCCAAGGCCATTGCAAAGTAGAGTGATAGCACCTTGCCGCCTGCGCGGCAGGGAAGGCCATGGCAGAGCCGGAACCACGGTAAGACGGCGCAGACCGTCAGGCTCTTCAAAAAACCATTCAGAGGGGATCGTCATCATTGATCCGGCGGTCGGGAGGCTCGGCCGGTTGAAAAGAGGACGTTGGTAATGGGGCGGCCACGAGATAGCTGGGGTGATCCACGCCACGCATTTGCACGGATCACCTGCCAAAAATGGCGGACCGGTCCCGGAATCGAGCCGCCGTCGCGGGTTTTTTGCGGCCGTAGCGGCCTCGCTGTCTGCTGTGCGCCTGGCGAAGCGCGCAGCAGATGAGAAACCCTGCGTGCGTCGCGCTGGCGCTGATGGTGCAGCCGGAGATACGGCTTCTCGACGAGCCGTGAGGAGCTCTCGAGGCCATGACCAAGATTTCCATACAGGAAGAACTGGCGCGCATCTGAGCGATTAAACGTCATCATGGCGGACACGCGCGTGTTAGCCGGCGCGGGCGTTTCGCGCCTCCAGCGCGGCATTCATCCCTGTGAATCAGGCTTGTTTATGTGGCGAAACTTCGACAAAAAGTCGCTCCGACTCGGATCGGGAGAAGGGATCGGATATGGTCTTTCGATTGAAAGAGCGCCTTGGCAAGAAACTTGAGGAAGAAGTGCAATTCTTCAAATGTTGGCAGAAGGATAAGAAAGGTGTGGGCGCACTCATGCCCACGTCGATCCATGCGGCGCGCCGCATGGCTAGTGTGGTCAACCCGCATTCTGGATTGCCGGTTTTGGAGCTTGGTGCCGGGACTGGTGTCATCACCAGGGCCATCCTGGAAAGAGGCATCAAACCGCATCGGTTGACTTCGGTCGAATATTCCAAGGATTTCTATGAGGGCCTGGTGCGACGCTTTCCGGGAGTGGATTTCCGCTTGGGCAATGCGTTTGCCCTGGAAGAAACCCTGGGGGAGCGCCGGGAAAAGTTCGATTGTGTCATAAGCGCAGTGCCGATGTTGAGCTTTCCGATGCAACAGCGCCTCACACTGCTGGAGGATTTGCTTGCACGAATCCCCGCCGGGCGACCTGTGATCCAAATCACCTACGGTCTTCTGTCACCGGTGCTCAAAATGCCCGACCGTTACATCGTTTCTCACTATGATTTCGTCGTTCGCAATGTTCCCCCCGCACAACTCTGGACCTATCGACGAGCAGTGTGACCACAGGGGGACGCGGGCAACAGGTCGCTTTCGGAATCCTTGTACAGGACTGCAAAGCCGACTGAACCTGGTGCTGGGGCCAGCCATTCGCGCTCTGGCTGGACCGCCTTCCATTCCGCATTTTCTAAGGATCGATTTGACCGCAGCAGAGAGATGATGTTCGGCTACAAGCATTGAGAGCGGCGAAGCTTCCCGCTAACGCCGATGTTTCTCCGGTATTTCCGGAGATGCATTCCTCGAGACGCGCCAGGCGGGACTTCGCATTGCGAAGTTCATGTCCGGCTTCGAGACGTCGATGGCGTCCTTGAGGTGTGGGCGCTATGAG
>NZ_RZTF01000552.1:0-3202 GCF_004023175.1 Mesorhizobium sp. M7A.F.Ca.MR.362.00.0.0 | reverse complement strand
GCTGACCGGCGCCTGATAGTTGCGCCGCCCGTCGCCGGCGCCAACCAGAAATTCCCGCAAACCCTGCAGGGCCGCGGCCTCATGCTCATCGCCCCAGAGCGTGTCGAGGGCGGCGTCATAGTGTTCGAGGGGGGCACGAAACGCCTCGATCGACAGCGCGAACACCTGGTGCGCCATGCGGATCCGGCGGCGCGCCGCGAGCGCTGCGTCTGCCACCAGAGCGGCAGCGCAAGGCGAGCCGTTGATGAGCGAACCCCGTTCCTTGACCTCGAGGTCGAAACGCGTCGAAAGTTCTGCAAACAAGGGGTAGAGCGCCAGGATCTCACCGGCGCCGCCCTGGCCGGAGGCCGGCACGACAGGCATCGGCTCCCCGTCGAGCATTGCGGCCACGGCTAGCGCGATGCGCGGCGTTGTGGCGGCGTTGCCCTCGATGAAATTCGTCAGACGGGCAAGCACGATCGCCCTGACCACGCGATCCGGCAAGGGATCGCCGAACGAGGTGGCGGCGGCAAACGCCTTGATGCGCGCATGGCGATCACGCTCGTCAGGTTCGAGCTTTCGGCTTGCCAATTCCCCCATGGCGGTTGTGACGCCATAGATGACCGGTGGCGGATCGGATTCAATCAGCTTCAGAAACGAGGCGCGGCATTCGGCGATGCGCTGCAGGGCCTTCTCGCCGATCTCCACCGTGTCCTTCTTCCAGGCGACACGGAAAACAGTGTCGAGGTTGATGTCGTCACGCGTCGACAGGCTAACTGGCATGCTTCACACCACTGGAAATAAGGGACTTAGTAGAGTGGTTCCTCGAATAGCGTCTTGTCGCCGTCGACCAGCGCCTTGATCTGCGCGGTGCCGTCGCCGGCGAGCGCAAGACGGATGCCGAATGGCCGCACCCGCATGTCGTTCTGGATCGCCATCCCCTCGCCTTCCGGCAGATAGAAGCGCTCGACACCGTAGTCCGGCGCGATGGTCGCCTCTTCGCCGCGAAGGTCCCAGCCCTCGGCGACATGGCCTAGAATATCGGCCTCGTCGGCGGCGGCCGGCGTTGGCGCCTTGCCGAACCAGGCGGTCGCCGGCTGCCAATAGCCGTCGGCGCCCTTCTTCAGGCGCACGACAATCGACGTATCGTCGCTTGAAAATTTGTCGGGCGGGATGTTGGCGATCATTTTCACCGGTATGCGCGAAATCTCGTAGCCCAGGATAATATAATCGCCGCGCAGGAGGTCGCGCGGATCGACAGGTTCGATCTTCAGCAGGACTTCCTTGCCGTTGCGCAGGATCGCCGCCCGGCCGGCGATGATCCAGCTCAGGAAGCCGATCTGGACGAGCGCCAGCACCAGTGCCGAGATGACAAGCCTTTTCCCGGTGATCATGCCGTGGCTCCTTTGGCATCTGGACCCTTCATGCGTTTTTCCACGCGGATGATGACGATCGCAAGGATGCCGAGCAGCACCGCGGCGGCAAGGAAGAAGCCGGCCGTATCGAGCATCGATTGCAAGGTCACCACATAGATGATGGCGAGTTCGAAGGCGAAGCCGAGATAGGCAAGCCAGCGTAGCCCACGGCTCTCCCGTCCTGCCAGCACGATTGCCGCGACAATGCCGGCCAGCGCGATCACCGAAGCGATGGCGAAACCGCTGTTGTAAGTGCTCTCGTCGGCGAGTTCGAACTGGATCATTGCGAGGCCGGTGAGGAAGCCGAGCAGTGCGTGCAAGGGCAAGCGGCCGCCGAGCTGCACGACCCGGTCGACCGGATCCGGCGCGAAGACCGAGGCCGCGAACAGCAGCGCCGAGACGACGACCAGCGGGATCGCAGCCTGCAGCGTGTCGTGGTTGGTGACCAGCAGCACAAGATAGAACAGAACCGACAGGATGATCAGGTGGCGAGCCGCCTGGCTGCGGGTCCAGAACGAGACGGCAAACAGCACGATCGCCATGATCAAGAAGGCATGCGGAAATTCGCTGCGGCTGTAGTAATCGAAGCCTTTCAGGAACAGCCAGGCATCGGCGATGCCGACCGAAGCGACTGTCAGCGGATTAGAACGCAGCGCAACCGCCGCCAGCGCCGTGCCGGCGCCCCAGGTGACCAGAGCCGAGGCCTCGTCGCCCGAGAGATGATACATCTGGCCGATCAGCGCGATCGAGCCGCCGAAAGCCGCAGCCGCCACGATCCAGAGCGCTTCGCCGATCGCCGCATGGTCGCGGGCCTTCAGCACCGCGCCGCCGACATAGCCACCAAGGATGACGGCAAACAGTGCCGCCACGCGCGCCAGCCGCGGGATCGCGTCCCAATTGGCGGCGACGAAAATCAGGATGGCGGCTCCGAACAGCACGGCAGCCATCATCGCCAGGATAGAGCCGAAGCTGAGCGACTTGCGCTCGTTGGCCTCGACATCGCGCGAAAGCGAATCGGCTGTGGCGGCGTCAATCAGCCCGGCCTGCAGCCAACGCGCGATATCCGCCCTGACCCGCGACGAATACCCCGCCATGCTGCGTCTCCCCCAGTTTGGTCTTTCAGCCGATCCGGTCAAATCGTTGACGTGGCGACATTTTCCGATTCGGGTTTCTTTGTGTCAGGTCCGTGAACGCCCGTTAATGCTGCATTGCACAATTTGCATTGCTGCCATGCAGCCATAGCGCTTTTAAATCGATATGGGTCCGCCTATTTATAGTTCGTACACAAACGGAATGATCCGCAAGAAAGACGAAACGAGAACTACCATGAACCTGATCCGCAACTACCGCAACTGGCGCCGCTACAGGGACACCGTGTCCGAGCTGAGCCGCCTGAGCAACCGTGAACTGACCGACCTCGGCATCAGCCGCAGCGACATTCCTTACGTCGCTCGCAAGGCGGTCTAATTCTTCGGACCGCGAATGGTCCGAACCAGTTTTGAAAAAGAGAACGACAATGAACCTGATCCGCAATTATCGTAACTGGCGCGTATATCGCGAGACGGTTACCGAGCTGGGTCGCCTTTCCAACCGCCAGCTGCATGATCTCGGTATCGTCCGCGACGAAATCAAGATGATCGCCCGCCAGGCGATCTAGACAGAATTTCGCCAGGGTCGACCTCCTCCCCGACCTTGACGAATACGGTCACCCCTTACCTCCTCCCAAGGGTTGACCACCAAAACGGCGCCCGCCGCACCTCCTCCCGCGGCGGGCGCTGTTACCCGGGGCAAAAGGAATTTTGCCCCAA
>NZ_RZTF01000551.1:0-3254 GCF_004023175.1 Mesorhizobium sp. M7A.F.Ca.MR.362.00.0.0 | reverse complement strand
GGACAGATGTGGCGACCAGTGCGCCGAGCAGTTTCCTGAAATGAGGTTTGGTCATTTCTGCCTCCGTTGAACCCGCGCCAAATCTACCGAATTGGTAGAAATTAGATGCATTCAATGTTGCCTTTTTTGCCCCTCTGGAGAAAATGTTCGACGCTATTTCGCCGTTAGGAGAAATATTTTCCTCTTGCGGCCTAAGGAAGAATCCACGGCCCGGCCACTCAGCCTATCTAGCAAGGGGCGGTGCAGAGGCAAGGTGTGGAATTTGGTCGGGTGCATCAATCTGCGGTGATGGGAAAGTCGAAACGCTGTCTGGCGAACGGTTCGCTTTTCAGCGTGAAGTGCCACCATTCCCTTGCATAGTTCTTGAAGCCGCCGGCGCGCATGGCGTCGACAAGCATCTTGCGGTTTGCCGCCGCTTCACTGGCAAGGCCTCGGTGGGCGGTTTCGCTCATCGGATCAAAGCAGTCGAAACCGGTGCCGAAATCGAGCGTGTCGGCATCGCCCGCGCCGCAGGCCGGGTTCGGGCTGGACCTGCGGTCCGTCCGGGCGACGGCGACATCGACGGTCGAGCCACGTGAATGGGTCGATAGTTCTCCGACATAACCCTTGGCGATCAGCTCACTGCGCCTGACCTTCGGATACCATTGTGGATCGGGCGACCCGCCATCGCGCGTCCATTCATTCATGTCGGCGACGGCGCGGGCAGGGCGGTAGCAATCGAACAACACCAGGGTCAGGCCTTTGGCGGCGATCGCTTTCTGGACGGCGGACAGTGCCTTTGCCGCCTGCTCGGTGAGGATGCAGGCCGGGGCGTCATAGCCGTCCACCTTGCGATGCAGAAAATTGTCCGATCCGGCGTAGCGTATGTCCTGGCGGATCGAGGGATCGACATCGGCGAGCCGGACGAAGCCGGCGGGGAGTGGGTCAGCGAAAGCGGGGAGGGTGATTGCCGTGACAAGGATTGTTGCTGCCAGTGCCGAGGCTGCCGACAAGAACGGATTGCGCGAGGGGTGCCTCGGAACAGGCATGGGTGAGTATCCTGCTATCTGCCGAGCGTCCGGAAAGCCAATTCCATGAATCTCTTGGCGCGATCTATTCGACGAACACCTTCACACTCGCCGCACGCCCTGCGGCGTCGATGACGGTCAGCGTCGAATAGCCGGCGCCGTCGGGCTGCCAGGTCGCGGTGCGGCGACGATCGATGCCTGCCAGCGGCTTGCCGTTGGCGAGCCAGCGGAACGGCGCACGGCCGCCTTGCAGCTTCAGCACCAGTGGCGAGGCGTCGGCCGAATTGGTGCCGAGATCGACGCGGGCGCCGTCAGGCGGGAAGATGATGGTCGGTGCGGGTTCGCTCACCGTCGCCTGCACCAGGCCATCCGACCCGGCGCCGAAGCGGGCGAGCGTCACCGGCAGGTCCTCGCGTCTGGGGCTGAACATGCCGGGCGGTTTGCCCGGCAAGGGGACGGTGGCGAGGCCCGAGCGGACAAAACCCTCGAACAGGATGGGAGCGGCCGAGACATAGCCGGAAAGGCCGGGCACCGCGCCGGCATCGGGGCGGCCGACCCAGACGCCCAGCACGTAGCGGCCGTCGAAGCCGACCGACCAGGCGTCGCGGTATCCGTAGGACGTGCCGGTCTTGTAGGCGATGCCGCGCTGCAAGGCCCCCTCGGGCGGCTTGACGCCTGACAATATGTCGATGATCTGCCAGTTGGCCTGACCGTCGAGGATGGTGGCGCTGGTGCGCTCGGCATCGGCAGGCTCGGTGCCGTCATGCAGCGTGTGCGTCTTGCCGCCATTGGCGAGCCCTGTGTAGAGCTGGACGAGGTCGCGCAATGTCACCCCGACGCCGCCAAGACCGATGGCCAGGCCCGGGGCTTCGTTGACCGGCAGTATGGGGCTGACGCCGGCCTGGCGGAAGCGCGCCATCAGCCGCGTTGGCCCGACCGCGTCGAGCACGCGGATCGCCGGCACATTGAGCGACAATTGTAGCGCTTGCCGGATGCTGACATCGCCCTGGTAGCCCATGTCGAAATTCTTCGGCCGGTAGCCGGAGAAATCGACGGGGCTGTCGTCGATCAGCGTTTCCTGCGCCACCAGGCCCTGTTCGAAGGCCAAACCGTAGATGAAGGGCTTTAGCGTCGAGCCTGGCGAGCGGACGATCTTTGTCATGTCGATCCAGCCGGAGCGGCTTGCGTCGAAGAAATTGGCCGAGCCGACTTCGCCAAGGATGTCGCCGGTGCGGGAGTCGGCCAGCACCATAGCGACCGACAGGCGGGGGCCGAGCTTGGTGGCCGCGTCCCTCGCCACCTGTTCCAGCCCCTCCTGGACGCTCTTGCGGATCGTCAGCTGCAAGGGCTGGCCGGGGACGGCCTTGGGCAACATCGCATAGGCGGCGTGCGCGGCGAGCGCCGGCAGCGTGCGGCGCAGGTCCGAGACATCGTCGAGGGAGGCCCGTGCGGCCTCGCGCTCGCCGAGCAGGCGGGAGGAGACCATTCGGGTCAGCACCCGGTCGCGGGCGGCGTGGGCGATCTTCAAATTGCGGTCGGGCCGGCGCTTTTCCGGCAGTTGCGGCAGAGCGACGAGCAGGGCGGATTCCGAAACCGTAAGCCGCTTCGGCTCCTTGCCGAAATAGGCGAGCGAGGCGGCGCGCACGCCTTCCAGATTGCCGCCATAGGGCGCCAGCGTCAGGTAGCGTTCGAGGATTTCGCGTTTCGACAGCCGCCGTTCGATCTGGATGGCGCGCAGTATCTGCTTGACCTTGGAACCGAGGCTGCGGCTTTCGCGCGGCTCGATCAGCCGGGCGAGCTGCATCGAGAGTGTCGAGCCGCCGGAGACGATGTGGCCGCTGGTGGCGAACTGGCCGGCGGCACGCGCCAGCGCCAGCACGTCGACACCCTCATGATCCCAGAAACGCTTGTCTTCGTAGGTGACCAGCATGTCGACGAATTGCTTGTCGACCTGGTCGAGCCGGGTTTCGAGCCGCCAGTAGCCGTCCGGCGTGGCGAAGGCCCGCAACAATTCGCCGTCGCGGTCCTGGACTTCGGTGGAGACCGTGAGTTCGGCTGGAAGCGGGGGTGGGAAGGCACGGTCGAGCGCCCAGAGGGTGGTGGCGGCAATTGCGGTGAGTCCAATGAGGGAGGCTCCTGCAACGGCCGTGCGACGAAGGAACTTCTTGGAAAGCATGGCGCCGCCCCTCATCCGGCTGCCGCCACCTTCTCCCCGTATAGTGACGGGGAGAAGGGTGCTGTCATGGC
>NZ_RZTF01000054.1:19643-24671 GCF_004023175.1 Mesorhizobium sp. M7A.F.Ca.MR.362.00.0.0 | reverse complement strand
GACACCTTCTCCCACAAGGGGAGAAGGCAAGTCAGGCGCATCACCCCTTCGCCATCCCCTCAATCTCTCCCGCCGACAAAAACAGCAGCACCACATCCGACATCCCCAGCAGTGGCGTGAACGTGACGATCGTAATCCCACCCGTCGCATTGGTGCGGGTCAAGCCTTCGGAATAGATATCGAGCGGCGGTTCCTCGTCGAACCAGACGCCGTGTAAAGTCTCGCCCTGCCATTTCTCGCGGCCCTTCTCGAAGCTCTTGAACGACAGCACCGACTCGTCGGCCTGCACGTCGCCACCGCCACCCCAGCGCACCACGACGCTGTCGAGCGCGCCCGGTGCGCCGCGGCCCATGAAGGTCTGCACGATGGCGTCGGCCGGGATCATGCCGGTGCCCCAGGCCGCCTGCTGCTGCGGCGGGCCGACCAGCACGCGCTGCGGATTGTCACGCGTGCCTTCGCCGGTGACGCCGGCCGCCCACAGCCTGACAGCACTGTCAAACACCTTGCCTTTCCACCACTGGGGATAACGGCCGGTCAGATGCATGGCCCATTCGGCGCCCCCTGCCCTGGTCTTGCCGAGCTGGTTGCCGGCCATGAACAGGCGCTCGCGGTTCTGGGCGCCCGCTGCGTGAAACTCGGCCTGGCGTCGATACGGTCTATAGGCCGCCAAATGATTGGTCCGGCGCCGTCTGTCCAGTTCGGCCATCAGCGCCAGATATTCCGTCTTCACGGACATCGCCGGGTTCTTCGAGGAACGGTTTGACGACGGCCTCGAGGGCGCGGATGCGGCTGCGGATTTCGTCATCGCTCAGGCCGTCCATTTGGTTGATCGTGGCATCGAAATCCTTGGGCAGCACCGACAGCACGATCTTCAGATACTGGTCCGGCTTGTCGGCCCGCACCTCGGCGATGACGCCGGCGCCATGTGTGCGGAAATCGGCGCGCACGGCGGCCAGGAAATCGTCGCCCAGTGTTTTCCTGGCGCGCTTGCGGCGCGGCTTGTGTGTCGCGGCCGGTTTGGCGGCGGACCTGCGTCTCGCCGGCTTGCGGCGCGTTGGCTCGGTTGCGGTTTTGTCAGCCATGGACCTGGTCCATGGCGCTGGCATCGGCAGCGGAAACCATTTCGGCCTTGGGCGCCGCCGGTCGGGGCCGGCTAGCTCGCTTCTTCGAGCGAACCGTTTTCCTCTTTGCCTTCTTGGCGCGCTTCGGCCCTGTCGCCTGGGCGGGCTTCGTCGCACCGACAGGCTTTGCCACACCGGCCCGCGCCTTGAGCCGCGCCATGACGAGACCGACAAGGGGTCCGGCAATGCCGGTCTGCGGAAAACAAAAGCCGCCGACCGCATCCCGCACCATGCCGATCTTTACGCCGGGCGCGACCTGCTCGGCACACCCCAGGCGTGGCAGCGATGCCGCGCCCTCGAACTGGCCAACGGCGCTGACGATTTCCTGGCCGTCAGCATCGGTGATGATCGTGGCGTAGCGGTACATCGTGAGCCTCTTGAAGACTGGTGTAATTTGGTTCAATCAAAGGCGGCGGCGTCGCGGTGGCTGATGGCCTAGATAGAGGGCGAGTCCGATTGCCTCGATACCATCCGATCAGAGTGACCCCCGAGATAGATTGCGTCCAAAGCGACCTGCGCGAATTGCGCTGGACAGATGACGCGGTCGTGGCTGACTTCATAATCCCCGGCGACGAACACCATGTCTTGCGTGTTCTGTTCACCAATCAGGTGATCATCCGCATCCTCGACGAAATGCCGCTGAGCACCGAGCACGAGAACACGCCCAGGGAAGGTAACATTCCCCATCTTCGCCTATCGGGTCGAAGGCGCCACCTTTGAGACAATGCAATCCGAGACGTGGAAGTTCGCGCAGCACCCGGCAACACATTATCGCTTCGTGACCGGCTGGACATGCCTAGACGTTTTGTCGTCCAAGGAGCCGACCTTTCGGGTCGTCAAGCGAATGCCAATTTCAACCTTCGACTGACGACGAGAAACGTCTCGCAAAATACGGCAGCACAAAGCCAGAAACAAAAAACCCGCCTCGGCGGGGGGTCGTTGGCGCAACTCAGCACCATGGGGAAAAATGTAGCATAGCTGCACTCACCCCGTCAACCGGTTTCTGAGAAAAAATTCCTAAATCGATCGCAACTCCGGCCTGACCGACGCTGGCAAAGCGCGTTAAACCCTGCTTTTGCCGGCGGCTGGTCATAAGCCGGCAGGTGTGAAATCATTCGTCGAAGCTCATGGAATAATTCCCGTCGCACGGCCTTGTGGGAGAGGACGATGGACAGACCAGCCATGGCATCCGTGTTCAGGATGCGGCATGCACCGGCCACGGTTTCCGGGGTGCGCAGCACCGGCCAGGGTCAGGCCGATCCAGTCATCCGCGTGCGTTCGCTGGGCGAAGCCATCCGTTTCGTCGCCAACGCCTACCCCCAATACGACATCGGCGCCGTCGCCATCAGCTGTGGGGATGTTTCGATCGGCAGCCTCGGCAACCTGGAGGTCAAGGCGCTGTGGCGCGAATATGGCGAACGGCTGACGCAGGAATAGGCGTTCGCCCGCAGCCTTTCTGGAGCGGAAATGCCGCTCGCGCGTTTCAACCCCAGCCACGGGAGCAATCGCCATGAATGTCGCCAACCTGCAACTCGAAGGCCTGCTGATGGCCGTCGCCTCGATCAACCGCCTCCTGGTTCAAAAGGGGGTGCTGACGGCGGAGGAGATCAACCTGGCCTTGCGCAAGACCGAGGCCGGCGAGACCAACCAGGAGCGGTCCGAAGGCATGTCCGCGTCAAGCCGCGACGCCGTCAACTTTCCGATCCGGCTGCTGGAACTCGCCAACCAGTGCCAGCCGGAGGCGGAGATGCCGTCTTTTTCGAAGCTGGCCCGCATGGTCGGCAAGATAAAGGAACCCTACAACGACCAGCTGTGAGCGGGGCCGGCGGGCGTCCGCGGTGGCCCGCTGCCCACGCCTCAAGCCCTGCCCGGCCATCCCGAATTGAGCGAAAGCACCTTGCCCGGTCCATGTACGGCCGCAAACAGCAGTCCGGCCAGGAACGAAAAATGGTCGACGAAGAAGCCGAACTCGGCCTGGTTGTCGGCCCAGTGGCTGGGTCCGTGAAAGGCGAAGCCGAGGAACAGCACATAGGCGGCGGCGACCAGGGCTGCCTGCGAGAAGAAGGCGCCGGTCAGGAAGCACAGCACCAGCGCGACTTCCAGGATCGCCGCGCACCAGGCCAGGAACAGCGGAAATGGGAAGCCGGCAGCGGCGATATAGCCGGCGGTGGCGTCCATGCCCATGAACTTGAAGGTCACGGCCATCAGGAAGACGCCGGCGAAGATCAGCCGGGCGACGACAAGGGCCGCGGTCTGCCACGGTGATTGAGTGATTTGCGACGACATGCTCGTTCTCCAGCTTTGCAGGTTGATCGCTCCTAGGACGCGCGACCGGCGCCAGGTCCGACACATCAGGCCAATTTTTCTCGACAGGATCGCAGAGGGGTTTCGAAGCGTCACACCGTACGGCAAGAGCGATTTTCGGTTTGCCGGCTGACGGCATATTATTGCTCGCTCCAAGGGGGAATCGGACATGGCCAAGGCATTGACCATCGGCGCACCGCGGCATCCGGCGACGAGCACCGCCTACGAACAGGAATGCAGGGATATCCTGGTTCCGCATCTCGACGCCCTGCTCCGCAAGGTCGAGGCCGCCGGCTGGGACCGCGGGCAGGCCGCTCGGCGCTCATGTATCTCGCCGCGATGCGGCTGAAGCCGGCCTGACGACACGCCGGCCCGGACGGCTTTCCGGCGCATAGCGATGTTGAAACTTGTTGGTAATCACGGACGTGATATCGTTAGTCGGGGCTAATGCACCGGTGTGTCGGTGCAGGGATTTTGGGTGGGCTGAAATTTGCGCACGAGCGTCAGGTTTGGGGCGACATCTCATGGCGAGCGGTCGGCACCGCTGGAGTGCAGCGGCTGCGGCGGCGCTGGCCAGGTCTTCGAATGCCCCCGCTGGACGAGTTCCAACGGCCATTGCTGCCCCGCCGGCACGCACCGGCGCGGCTGCCCCGGCCTCAGCGCGGCATGCTCCGAATGTGACGGCGACCACGCTGCCGCCGCCGACCCCATGCAGCCCTCGGCCTGATACAGGCCTATCGCAGCCCAGGCCGTGTCGTCTGGTGGAACCGGCGGCGCCAATCTGTGTTATGTCGTGTTGATCGCGGGCGCCGAAGGCTGCGCGTCCCCGACAACAGAAAGCGAGGCCTGAGATGGCTGACGACAAGTCGAAGACGAAACAGGACCGCAAGCAGGTCTCGAGCGAAGAGCCCTACGAGGTTGCCGCCTTTGCCCGCAAATACGGCATCCCGCCAAGCGAGGCACAGACCATCATCAAGCGCTACGGCCCCTCGCGCAAGAAGCTCGACGCCCATATGGCGGCCCGCGGCTAGCCGAAACCATTTCGCCTGGGCGGCGTTGAAGATGCTGCGGGCCGTGTCAACCGGGCCTGGTGGTACGGTGAACAGGATGTCTTTTTCCCGGTTTCTCATCCTGGCCAACGAAACGGCAGACGAGCATCTGTCCCACCCGGCCCGCAGCGCCACGCATTGAGGGAGGTCGCCATGTCCGACACCATACGCAGGACCGGCAGCTGCCTGTGCGGCGGCGTGCAGTTCGAGGTTCACGGCCCGCCATTGCGCGTTGGCCTGTGCCACTGCAAGGATTGCCGCAAGGCCGGCGGTTCGGTCTATTCGGCCTTTGCCATCTGGCCGCGCGAGGCCTTCGAGACCACCGGCCTCATCAGCTCCTATGGCACGCGCAGCTTTTGCCCGACATGCGGCGGCCGCGTCGCCTGGGTCGACGACAACGAGGCCGAGGTGGCGATCGGCAGCCTCGACATCGCGCCGACCGATCTCGTGCCCGAATATGAATTGTGGACCTCCAGGCGCGAGACCTGGCTGCACGCTCTGCCCGGCACCGAACAGTTCGAGCATGACCGCCCAGCGCAGCACAGCGCCGAAGC
>NZ_RZTF01000054.1:0-19633 GCF_004023175.1 Mesorhizobium sp. M7A.F.Ca.MR.362.00.0.0 | reverse complement strand
AGCGCCGACGCCGAGATCGCTGTCGGACATCGACGCCGAGATTTGATCTCCTGGGAAGGGAACCCTGTCCTGCCGCCGACGTTACCGATCGCCTCTCACGCATGTCGCCAGCGACACTTGCGGCAATCATGGAGACGACCGTTGAATGACAAGATATTTCCCCGCCCCATCAGGCTGAAATTCGCGCCTGAGCGCGAGCGCATCATCCGCAGCGCCTGGGAAGGGCTGGAATGCCTCGGCGACTGGCCGTCTGGCCAGGGACGGCGCTACCGGGCGGCGTTGCGCAGTTGCCGCGATGCGCTGGATGGCTGGACGCCGGCGGAAAAAGCGATGCGGGCGATGATCGACGCCGCGCGCGAAGCAAAACTCCTCCAGTAGTTGGAAACAGGACATGTCCGAGCTCATTTTGCCCACACCGATGCGGATCAAGCCGCATGGGTCGGACACGATCCGCGACGTCGCCACGCTCAAGGATGCCAGCGAAATCCTGATCGACTGGCCGCAGGCCAAACGCGGCCCGTTCTACCAGGCGGCGCGCGAGAAGGTCGAAGCCGCATTGGAAAACAATGCAGGTGCTGCCGAAGCGCAGGAAGCGTTCGCAGCGCTCTGCAGCCACTCCGGCGTCTTGGTGCGATAGCGGTTTCAATGAAAAGAAGCAGGCGGGACATCGTGCCTCGCCTGCTTCACGCAAATCGTCCTGATCACCCGCAATAGTCGATCCGATTATTCCGCCGGAAGCTCGCCCTGTACGATCGGGTGTGAGGTTTCGAAGCCAAAACTCTTCGGCGCCAGCAGAATCAAGGCAATCACGATGGCAATCGAGGCAAGTAACGTGGCCGTTGTCGCAATATCTCTCACGATAATCTCTCCGAATTCCAAGTCGTGAGAGAAACGCTCCTGAGATAACGAGGTTCCATTAGCTTGCGCGACCAGCCAGCGGCGTTTATTGCTTCGGCGGCTGGGGCGGCACTTCACCCGGCTTGATCACCGGCGTCTTGCCTTCCTCGGGGGCCGGCGCCGCCATGCCCTGATCGCCCGTCGGGGGCGGTTTCAGCACGCCGCCGCAGTCGTTGAGCTTCGCGGTCAAATTGCCGTCATCGGCCTGCTGTCCAGGCTGCTGTTTTGCCCCTTGCTCGGTCTGAGCCCTGCATTTGTCGGCCTGCGGCGCCTGGCTGTCGTTCTGCTGCTGGGCCGCGGCCGGCACTGCCAGCGCCAGCATGAGGCCTAGTGGCATGATGGCGAGAGTTCTCATCACTGCCTCCTCCTTTCTTTCACGGCCGCCCGCGGCGACCTTCCTTTCAAAGGGACAACGCCTGTCGATGAAAAAGGTTGGCCGCCTCGCCGCGCGGCATTGCAACCAAACCCGTTTGCCGGCCGTTGCGCGTGCCGGAGGCGATCATGTTCGAAGGTTTTCAGGGCGCGGAAATCGACACCGGCGATGCCGGCATATTCTGCCTGCGCGCCGGCGGCGGGCCACCGCTGCTGTTGCTGCACGGCTTTCCGCAGACGCATCTGATGTGGCGCGACATCGCCCCCGCTCTGGCCAGCCGGTTCAGCGTCGTCTGCGCCGACCTGCGCGGCTATGGCGGCAGTTCGTGTCCGGCGTCCACTCCCGACCACGCCCCCTATGCCAAGCGCACCATGGCCGCCGATATGACGAGGCTGATGGAGAAGCTGGGTTTCAGCAGCTTCATGGTCGCCGGCCATGATCGCGGCGGGCGTGTCGCCTACCGCATGGCGCTCGATCATCGGGGCAGCATCGACAAGCTCGCCGTTCTCGACATCGTGCCGACCGCCGATGCCTGGGACCGGGCCGACGCCAGGCTGGCGCTGGGTTATTGGCCATGGTCGCTGCTGGCGCAGCCCGAGCCGTTGCCGGAAGAGATCCTGTCCGGCGCCGCCGAGGCGATCGTCGACAATGCGCTCAACGGCTGGGGCTCGCCGCCATCGGCGTTTCCAGCCGAAGTGCGTCAGGCCTATGTCGAGGCCTTGCGCGCGCCTGCCCACGCCCATGCCATCTGCGAGGAATATCGGGCGGCAGCCACGCTCGATCGCGAGCACGACCATGCCGACAAGGCAGCCGGCCGGCGCATTCGCTGCCCGCTGCTGGCGCTATGGAGCGGTCAGGGCGCGTTGGCGCAATGGTATGCCGGCGAAGGCGGGCCGCTGGCGCTGTGGCGCGGCTGGGCCGACGATGTGCGCGGCCAGGCGATGCCGGGCGGGCACTTCTTTCCCGAGGAGAACCCGGCGCGCACGGCCGATCTGCTGGCCGGCTTCTTCGGTGAAACCAGTCACGGCATCTCTCGGCGAACGGGATTACCTTCGCCCTCCCTTTGATCGGGCCGAGGCCCCCTCCTTCTCCGCCTTTGCCTGACTGCCTTCATCACCGGCGGCAAGGCCGGGCCCGCGTTCGAACCGGCGCAGAAAGCCGGCAACTATCAGCACGATCAGCGTGCCGAACCCGGCCACTTGCCAAAGACCCAGTCCGCAGGCGACGCCGATCGCGCCCGCCAGCCACATGCCGGCGCCGGTCGTCAGCCCATGCACCTCGCCGCGCGAAAACATGATCGAGCCGGCGGCGAGGAAAGCGACGCCGGCGGTCACCGCCTCGACCACCCGGATCGGATCGACCTTGACCGATTCCCCCGCGAACATCGGCGCGTGCACGATCTCGACCGTCAGGATGCCGAAGGTGGCGGCGGCGACGCAGACGAGGATATGCGTGCGAAGTCCGGCCGGGCGATTGCGCCATTCGCGTTCGAAACCGATGACCGCGCCATAGAGGGTGGCCAGCAACAGCCGCGCCGCGATGACCGGAAACGAGGTGTAGGTGGAATGGCCGAATTCCTCGACGAGCTGTTCCATGATGTCCCCTCCAAAAGCTTGACGCCACAACGCGGCCACCGGGTCGCGGTTCCTGAATCCACGGCCAGGTGCGGCAAGGATGCGGCCGCTTTTGAATACGCATCTGCCAAAGGGAGGTTGATGGAGCCAATCCTCAAGGCCTCAGGACGTTTCGGTTTCGGGCACGTCGGCGCCGAGCTGCGGAACGATGATCGAAGCCAGCGGCGCCGTCAGGGACCATTTGAGATGGCCCGGGCTGCGATCCAGCACCGCCAGGCCGTTCAGCGATTGCGGCGCGACCCGTTGCAGGACGACGGTGCCGAAACCCTTGCGCGTGCTTTCGTCCCGCCGCTCTCCCTCGCGCACCGGCATCGTCTCGTCCCAAACCAGATGAATTTCCCGCTTGTCAGAAACGCCTTCGACGATCCGCCAGGTGATCTCGAGCCGCCCGGCCTCGCTCGCCAGCGCGCCATATTTTGATGAGTTGGTGCCGAGCTCATGAAATGCCATGCCGAGATTCTGCACGGCGTTCGGCTGCAGGGTCAAAAGCGGCCCGGAGAGCGATACCCGCGCCTCGTGGCCGAACGGCTTGAGCTGCTCCTGGGCGAGGTCGAAGAGGCTGGCGCCGGCCCATTCCGAGTTCACCAGCAGATCGTGCGACCGCGACAGCGCCATGATGCGGGAGCGGATCAACTCCTCGAATTCACGCGGATCGGTCGAGCGTTTGCTGGTCTCCCTGATCATCGAGAGGATCACCGCGAACTGGTTCTTGACGCGATGGTTCACCTCGCGGAGCAAAAGCCTGATCCGGCGCTCGCTCTCCTTGCTGGCGGTGATGTCGCGGGCGATCTTCGAGGCGCCGATGATCTCGCCGGACGCGTTCCTGATCGGCGAAATGGTCAGCGACACGGCGATGAGGCCGCCATCCTTGCGCCGGCGGATCGTCTCGTAGCTGGCCAGCAGCTCGCCCCTGCGAACCCGGCTGATGATGTCGGTCTCTTCATCCTTGAGATGATCGGGGATGAGCATGAGCACGGAGCGGCCGACGGCCTCTTCGGCGGTGTAGCCGAACATGCGTTGCGCCGCCGCGTTCCAACTGGTGATGATGCTGTTCAGATCCTTGCTGACGATGGCGTCGAAGGACGAATCGACAATCGCCGCCAAACGCGCATCGGCGGTGATGGCGATCAAGGCATCACGGCCCGCCAAATCTGTCACTGTCGACCCCTTCTCCCTCATGCGCGGATTTCGCGCATGGCCACCAATGCGCCGCGGTGCGTTTTGGTTGCAATCGCCTCCAACATTCCTCCCAGGAACAGTCCGGGCAGTTCATGTCCGGAACCTTGCGCGCCTGCGCGAGTTGCACCCGACACCCCCATGGACGGCTCAATAAGGAGGCACACAATGAGCGACGGCAACAGCGATCTCGACCGGGTCTGGAAACTGATGGACAGGATCGGTTTCTGTATGCTCGCCACTCGCGAAGGCGATGACATCCGCTCGCGACCGATGGCGGCGCATGTGGTGCGCGACGAAAACGCCATCTACTTCCTCACCGATGTCGACAGTCACAAGGATGACGAGATCGAAGCCGAGCCCAATGTCGGCCTCGCCTTCGCCGATTCAGGCGGCCAGAAATATGTTTCCGTCAGCGGTCTGGCGGCGGTTTCGAACGACCGCGCCAAGATCAGGGAGTTGTGGTCGACCCCGGCCAAGGCCTGGTGGGACAGTGCCGATGATCCTTCGATCCGCGTGCTTAAGGTGACGCCGAAAGACGCCCAGTATTGGGACAGCCCCGGCACCGTGGTCAGCTATGTGAAGATGCTGGCCGCAACGGTCAGCGACAGCCGCCCGGAAATCGGTGACACCGGTAAGGTCAGGATGTAGCCGGACGGCGTTGAAAATCACGACATCAGTCAGATGTACGAATGCCGGCGGGTCCCATTTGACATATTGCTGGCGGCATACCGGCGCGGATCAGTCTGGCTCGGGAGGGTCAGGGGCATTCGGCACTGGATCGGCGTCAGTATCCCTTTGCGGACAGTCCTCATAGCTGTGGTCGCGCCCGCCGCAGAAAGAACAGCACATGGCCTCGCGATCCCCGTTTCCGGGCCGCCATTGCGGGGTTTCGTAGGGCTTCCTGCCATCCATCCCCAGCAATGCACGACGGACCATTTGGTTGCGCCGCCACAGACGGCCAGCCGGCGGTTGCGGAACCACCCGCCGGGATGCGAGTTTCGGCCGATATATCCATTCGAGGGAACAGCCATACCGATGCGCCGAATTGCCTTGATAACGGCAGCGATCCTGCTGGCCGCGACCGGCCTCGCCGAAGCCAGGCCTGACACCCGCACGATGAGTTGCGACCAACTCCGGCAACTGCTCCAAAGCCGCCATGCCGTGGTGCTGACCACCGGACCCAACACCTATGACCGCTATGTCAGGCAGTTCGGCAATGAATGCGACTGGCCGGAGGTGCCGATGTCGGCCTATGTCCCGACCCGTGACGGCAGCTGCCCGGTCTACCGCTGCGAGGAACCCGTCACCAACTTTCCGGACTGACACCGCGCTTCCAATCGGCTTTGCCGCCGCAGTGCGTTGATCCGGGCGCGCGAACCGGCTAGGGGTGGGGCGCAACGTGCATTTTCCCGCTTCGTCTAATGGTAGGACAGCGCCCTTTGAAGGCGTGAATCGAGGTTCGAGCCCTTGAGCGGGAACCAGCAACCAAGCGTTCGGCTGCTCAAAAGCTGCGCGCAGGGCTGGCCAGCCGGCATCAGCGTATTAGCGAACGCTTGTATTTCGCCCCAAGCAGGATCATCATCCGGACCGTCAGTGGCTTCAAGGGGTGCAGCGCCATGGAACTGAGTTGCTTTGACGGGGGCGTCCTTGCATCGACGATGTCCCTGAACGTCACGGCGGTTTTCATAATATTGACCGCATTTGCCGCATTTCGGCTGGTTGCAATGTCAGGCAAAGGTTCTGTCGACCAACTCCAGACGGCGTAGCCCGCAGGGGATCTCCGGTTCAGGAGAAGGCATATGGCCGCGAGAAAAGTGATAGCCGTGAAGGACTGGTCTTGCGGCATGAGCGACGAGCTCGGCCGCGTCGTCCTGACCATCAACCCGACCGAGGGTGAGCCCATCCTGGTTTTGATGACAATCTTCCAGGCGGCAAGGATAGCCGGGGAATTGCGGGCTCCGAAACTCGTCTCCATATCTCGGTGACGCAGCGCCCCTGGGCAAATCGGATCAAGCTCGCCGGGGCAGCCCCAACGCCCTCCCCAGCGAGCCCTGTTGCTCCGTTACGATGAACAATGGAGCAATTACTGCTTTACGGATCCGGGCGCCGTTAAGTTGCATCCGGCTCCTGAAACCATTTCGCGGACCCTGCGTTGACCACCGGGCCGACACAGGAGACATCTCATGACCGTCAACTGCCGCATATCGATCGACAACCGGCCGGAGGCCACGGACGCCGTTTTCCAGGCGGTTCCCCGGATCGGCGAAAGTGTTGCGCTGTCGATCGACGGAACCACGCAGGATCTGCGGGTATCGCGCGTCGTGCACGTCACCAATGGCAGCCTGGAAGGTGCCGCGATAATCGTCGAAGTGACGACCAATATCCTCTGAACCGAGAGTCTCGTCCCGGTACGCCAGCCGGCGCCGCGTCGCGGCAACCGCCGACCGGCCTGCGGGACCAGGGCGGCTCAGGCACGGTGAACCGCCCTACTCCTTGCCGCCGTCGGAAATGCCGTTGCCGCCGGCGGTTGGCAGGATGCCGAAGTCTTGCGACTTCGTCCCTTGCTCCGCCGTCAGGAAGCCATCCGAGGCAAGACCGCGCCGCAGCAATTCCCTCACGGCGGCCGAACGGCTCGGCATGCGCTTGTCGAAGCGCCAGTTTTCCAGCGCCGCCAGTTCGTCTGACGTCAGCATGATCTGCAACCGTTCCGGGCGTTCCAGTTCAGTCATCGCGCTTCCCTCGCTCAGCACCACGAATACGTAGAATGAGTATTCAACTTACTCAACTTATAATTAGGAAACCGCTCCTAGCGCGTCAAGACCTCGCGATGGGTGAACTGCTTGTCATGCTCATGAAGAGCCCGATGCGTATTCGGCGTAACACACACAGTTGCACAACTATACTAACTTATTGATTTGTTTGGATATTATTTAATTAGTGACTTGCCAAGCCCAAGCCCCTGCCGCATTGTGCAACCTGAACAGAAAACCATTCCCTTTGGGAGGTTTCGATGCGGTATGATTACTCGGCGCGACTGCGCGATGACGTCCGTTCAGCAGTCCAGGTCGCCTTCAGGAAGACCGGCATCGTCAGCATCACGGCGGTGGCGGAGCATGTGAGGGTCAGGAATCTGGCCGAAAACGTCGCCCTCGAGGACGTCGAATACCTTGTCTTCCAGGCAGCCCAGCTGATTGGCGCGGCAATTGAATTCGACGGGCTCACCAATTTCGACGGCGTAGCTGGTCTGTTCGTGGATGGCCTCGGTGGCGACGATGGTGAGCGCGTCAACGCCCAACTCGACAGACCTGGTGAGGCCACCCTGCAGTAAGGCAATTCCGGCTGAACGCGCATTTGTTCCGTGCCAGTCAGGGCGGCCTCCTCAAAAGGCCGCCCTGCTGTTTCCGTACCTTGGTGATGACCGGAGCCGTTCCGTCAGGCGGAGCCGGCGATTTGTGAGGCGAAGTCGCGATAGGGACGCAGCGGGCGGCCCAGAAGCGTGGTCAGGCGCTCGACGTCGCCGGCCTCGGGCAGCATGCCGTCGGTCAGGAACCGTTCGCCCATCAAGCGCATATCGTACGCCATCCAGGCAGGCAGGAACTGCTTGAGGTTCTGCTCGAAACCTTCGGTGTTGTCGCCGCCGTAGCTGATCGGGCGGGCAAGCACGTCGGACCAGATGGCGGCGATATCCGTCCCGGTCAGTGTCTGCGGACCGACGAGGTTGATCCGCTCGAGCGCAAGCGGCTCCGCGGACCGTTCGCGGCGCAGCAGCTCGAGAGCGGCGATCTCGGCGATATCACGCACGTCGACCATGGCGAGCCCCTTGGCGCCGACCGGCATTGTGTAGGTGCCGTAGCCGGTGATGACGTCTTCGATCATCAGGTCGTTCTGGATGAAATAGGCCGGGCGCAGGATCGTAGCCTGGAAGCCCATCTGCTCGATCATTCGCTCGACGCCGAATTTGCCGGCGAAATGCGGCACGTTCACATAGACGTCCGCATGGATCACCGAGAGATAGACGATCCGCTCGATGCCCGCCGATCGGGCGACGTTCAGCGCGACCAAAGCCTGGGTGAATTCGTCCGGCACCACGGCGTTCAAGAGGAACAGGGTGGAAACACCGGACATAGCTTTGCGCAGTGAATCGACATCGAGAAAGTCGCCTTGCGCGACCGATACGCCTGCCGGAAAGCTGGCTTTCGACGGATCGCGGACGAGAGCACGGACGTCGGCGCCGCGCTTGACGAGGTGTTCGACGACTTGGCGGCCAACATTGCCTGTGGCGCCGGTAACGAGAATGGTCATGGAATTTCTCCTGTTGGGTTGCTTGACAGGCCCAATATGTGTGGCTCACAAACAGTCAAACAGGCCGAAATTTTAGACGCGCCGTCTCACTGGTGGAACACTCATGGATCTTCTGGCCCTCACCGATTTCAACCTCGTTGCCCGCCATGGCGGTTTCGGCAAAGCGGCAAGGGCCACCGGCCGGCCCAAGGCAACCTTGTCGCGGCGGGTTGGAGACTTGGAGGGCAGCCTTGACCTGCGCCTGTTTGAACGGGGCGCGCGCAACCTGAAGCTGACCGAAGAAGGACGGGCGCTCTTCGAGCGGACGGGGGTATTGCTTGCCGAACTGGACGAGACGGCTGCGGAGATAGCCTCGGGCGGTCGGAAGCCCAAGGGCAGATTGCGTATCAGCGCGCCCCTGCTTTTTTCTCAGACCGCGATGGGGAGGATCGCCGCGGGATTTACCCTCAAATTTCCGGAGGTGAGGCTGGAGGTCACGACGGAGGACCGGGCTGTGGACATGATCGAGGAAGGCTACGACCTGGTGATCCGGGTCAACCCGGATCCCGACGAAAGCTTGGTCGGACGGGCGTTTCTCCGCGACCGGCTGGTCGTCGTGGCGAGCCCTCAACTTCCTCGCACCGGTGGTCCGGCCCCTGGCGTTGCGCGCGGGACAGGCGAACGGCAAATATGGCACGTGAAGACAGAGGCTGGCCGGTCGGCGATAGAAATCGAGCCGGTCCTCGCTTTGGGAACGCTCATTATGGTGCGCGATGCGGTGCGAGCGGGGGTCGGGGCAGCACGTCTTCCCATTTCGTTGGTGGCCCACGATTTAGCTGACGGCACACTGGTGAATTGGGGAGACATTGACGGCCCTGAGATCGCTCTGTGGACGCTCTACCCGTCTCGGCGGCTGCTCAGCCCGCGCGTGTCGGCTTTCCTGGACTTTCTGAAACAGGCCTTCCCGAACGGGACGCCGGACGAACTGGCCGCCTATATCGGCAGGTGATGCCCGGCCGCTTTCAGCGCACTGGGAGCCTGGGCAGCGTCACGTCACCTGCCAGCCTGCTTGGCAGAACATGCCGCGACCTCCGATCCACTCCTCGACAGAACCCGGCAAACAGGCCGATCGCGCCGGCAGGCGCCGTTTCGCGAACGATTGTTTTCGGTGTGGAACAAACTGGGTGCATAGAGGTTTTGGCCTCGCCGCACTCAGGAGGACGTGGTGAAGGCTCTGCGCAGTCTCCTTGCCGAACTGTCATCCAACTGGCTCAGGCGCCGCAAGGCGCAAGCGTCCAACACCGCTGGGAATGCCAAAGCCACGCCCAGCGTTGCGCCGCAGGCGTCAAACCAGCGTGCCACTCATAGGGCCAAGCCTCCGTCCACCCCCGATGTCGCCTCCAACATGTGAGCGAGCTGCAAAGGCCATGATGATGCTGAATCGCCTGACTACAGATCCACTTCTCCGCCTTTTCATCGGTATAATTGCCGGCACATTGGCTGGAGGCGGTGTCGGCGAAGTGGTCGGCAACCATATCATGGCCGATCCCCTTGTCGGCGCATCCATGGGCGCTTTTGTCGGCGCCGCGATTGCCGGAGTGATCCTGGCCGTCGAAGAATAGCGCCGCCGCATGGTGAGCAGCCATGGGGCGGCCGCGTCGTCTTCAAGCCATCGACATGCGGCCGAACACCCTGTGGGAATTGAGCGATCGGCTGCTATAATTCCTGGACCTTCCCGGAGAACGCCTGCCATGACCCTGAAAACACGCAAGCTCGGCAGCCAGGGGCTGCAGGTCTCGGCCATCGGCCTCGGCTGCATGGGCATGAGCCAGTCCTACGGGCCGGCCGACGAGGCCGAATCCATCGCCACGCTGCACCGCGCCATCGAACTCGGCTGCACCTTCCTCGACACCGCCGAGGTCTATGGCCCGTATACCAACGAGGCATTGCTCGGCCGGGCGTTGAAGGGCAAGCGCGGCCAGGTGACGATCGCCACCAAATTCGGCTTCCGCATCGAAAACGGCAAGCAGGCTGGAACCGACAGCCGGCCCGAGCATATTCGTGAGGTCGTGGAAGCCTCGCTCGGCCGCCTCGGAACCGACCATATCGACCTGCTCTACCAGCACCGCGTCGACCCGGCGGTGCCGATGGAGGATGTCGCGGGCGCCGTCGGCGAACTCGTCGCGCAAGGCAAGGTGCGCTTCTTCGGCCTGTCGGAGGCCGGCGCGGCCAACATCCGCCGGGCGCATGCCGCGCACCCGGTGTCAGCGGTGCAGAGCGAGTATTCGCTGTGGGAGCGCAATCTGGAGCCGGAGATCATCCCGCTGCTTGGCGAACTCGGCATCGGCCTGGTGCCGTTCTCGCCGCTCGGCCGAGGTTTTCTCACCGGCCAGGTCAAGCGCGCGGAAGACTATCCCGACGGCGATTATCGCCGCAACGACCCGCGCTACCAGGGCGAAAACTACGACGCCAATGTCGAGGCAGCCGCCAAGGTGCGCGACATCGCAGCAGCCAAAGACATCAAGCCCGGCCAGGTCGCGCTGGCATGGCTGCTGGCGAAGGGCGACGGCTTTGGCATCGACATCGTGCCGATCCCCGGCACCAAGCGCAGAAAATACCTGGAAGAGAACGTCGCCGCCGCCACAATCAAACTCGATGCCGCCGAGATGGCCGCGCTCGACGAAGCGCTTGCGCCGGGAAAAGTCTCCGGCCCGCGCTACACCGAGCGGGGCATGGCGATGGTCGACCGGTAGGGGGCGCCGCCCGTCTCGCTCTGAGGGCAATGCTCTCGCTCAACTCTTCGGCGGCAGCTGATGTCAAATCGGCTGTCGGCTCGGCTTTATCAGCCAATGTTTCAGCTGGCCGGTGGAGCGTTGATCGCAAATTGCGCAGCGAAAGCCCTGATGTAAGCAGGCCGAGCTTCACCGCGCGCTACATATGCAGCAAGGTTTTGATATTCGTCCAAAATGCCCGACATTCTTAGTCGCAGCAGCACCGATACCATCAACAGATCGCCCGCGCTGAATGCATCGTCGAGCCACTCGGCGGCGTCCAGACGAGCCGAGAGCCTGTCGAGACAAGCGCGAACACGATCCTTCACCAATGGCAAACGCTCCTCGCTCCAGGGCTTGTCAGCTTCGAATATCTTTGCCGTCGTTAATTCGAGGATCGGCGGCTCGACTGTGTTAAGTGCGGCAAACATCCACGTGATCGCACGCGCGCGGGCATCGCGATCGCCGGGCAGCAGGCCCGCGTGCTGCTCGGCAAGGTGAAGGATGATCGAGCCGGTCTCGAACAGTGAGAGAGAACCCTCCTCGTAGGTGGGGATCTGGCCGAAGGGATGGAGGGCCAGATGGTCCGGCGCCTTCATCTGCGCGAAGGAAACAAACCGAACCTCATAAGGCAGCCCTACCTCTTCGAGCGCCCAGCGAACGCGCGTATCGCGCGCCAGTCCCTTGCCGCGATCGGGCGATCGCTCAAATGCCGTGATGGTGATTGTCATCGCATCGTTCCTGATTGGGCGAATTCTTCGGCTCCCTATCGTGAAGACGAATGGGCCTCCCGGAAATCGACATCTGTGAACTATTTTCCGCAATTCGTGCCTGGCTTGTCGACCCCGACATTGCCGAAAAAGGCAAAGGCAGGGCCTAATCCGCCGCTGCCGCCGTAACCTTCTTGGACGCGGCCCGCTGTCGCCGCATGCGCCGTTTGGCGACGAGCTTGAGAGCGACCGGCGGCTCGTTTGACAGCGCGCCCAGCACGGCGTCGACCATGCCATGCGCCACGAAATCCGCGTTCAAGTCACGGGCCAGTTTGTCGGCCGTCTCCTTGTCCTCGCTGCCGGCCTCCGACCAGAACACGATTCCCACCCGAAGTGCGGCCTTCGCACGCTTCAGCCGGCGAACCAGAAAACGGGCGTGCTTGACGGAATCCCGGTTCAGGAATCCGACCACGACAGTGTCGACGGTTTCGAGCTCAAGGCGGCGAATGCTGGCGGGCTCCATATCCGCAAAGCCGGCTTTCGATACCGTCGCGCCCTGGACCTCCAGCACCTGCGCCAGCATCGCGGCGGCGGCGTCGTCGAGCTCGCCACGCCCACCGGCGCAAAGCACGGACATATCCGTTCCATCGGGCAGGTCGGTCTCGTCTTCCCCGTTGGGATCGCCATCGTCGCTCGCCTCTGCGGCCACGGGCGGCGCCTCCTCCTCGCCTGCCTCCTCCTGCGCGCTGTCGTCGAGATTGGCCACCAGCACCAGGGCACTGGCCGCCACCTGCCGCCTTTGCAAATCGCCCATGACGCCGCGCACACGGTCTTGTTCGCCCAGCAAAAGCGCCGGAATGGCAACCTTGTCGTAGAATTCGACCAGATATTTCTCCTCCAGCATCTCCTCGGCATGGTCGGTGGCTTCTTCCGGATCGCCGGCCAGAAGCCGCTGGTACAGGCGCGCATGGGGTTCGAGCACGGGCTCGTTGCCGAACAGCACGTCGAGGAATTCAAACTGCGGCACGTGTCTGCCCAGCACCACCAGGCAGACGGTGAGCGGTGTCGACAGGATCAGCCCGAGCGGCCCCCAGAGCCACGTCCAGAAAATCGCCGCGACGATGATCGCCAGCGGCGACAGTCCTGTCCGCGAACCGTAGAGCCAGGGTTCGATGATATTGCCGGTGATCAGCTCCATCACTACGAACAGGGCGGCGGTCCACAGCACGAGCGACCAGCCCGGCGCAACGGCCAGCGCCAGGAACAGCGGCAAAAGCATGCCGATGATCGGGCCGATATAGGGAACGAAACGCAGCGCCAGCGCCAGCAGCCCCCACAGCAGCGCATTGGGAATACCGAGGGCCCAGAGCCCGATCGCGATCGGTACGGCGTAGACGATGTTGACGACCAATTGCATCAAGAGATAGCGGCCCACCCGCTTGGCGGCATCCTGAAGCGCCTCGGTGGTGCGGTGGAGGTCGCCGTAGCCGACAAGCCGGATGAAGCGGTCGCGCAGATCCTCCCGCTCGAGCAGCATGAAGATGACGACGACGATGATCAGTCCGGCCGACCCAAGCGGGCTGATCAGCGGCCCGACGATATTCTGCAGGACCTGGAGCGGCCTTTCTCGGGCGACGATCTCGACAGGCACCGGCTCGCGCGGCGGCTTTTCCGGGGTGGCAGCCGGCAGCGAGGGGTCCTGCCTGTCGATCTCCTGGCCGACCCGTTCGACCACCTTGCTCAGTCTGGCAAGGATCCCGCCCCCGACCCCGGTTTCCTTGAGCGAGCGGATCTTGGTCAGGATGTTGGTCTGGTAGACCGGGATGTTCTGCGCCAGTTCGCTGACCTGCGTGGCGACGATGAAGGAGAACAGGCCAAGCGCCGCGAAAGCGCCGAGCACGCTGGCAATGACGGCGGCAATCCGGGGAATGCCGATTTTTTTAAGAGCTGAGACAAGCGGCGCCAGTGCGAAGGTCAGCAGCAGCGCGATCGCGATCGGCAGGAAAACCTCGCGCCCGAAATACAGTGCGGCCACCGTCGTGACGATGGCCGCCACATTGGGCAAAGAGGTTCGCGGATGGGGCGCGGCTGCTGAAAGGGCGTCCCCTAGCCCATCAGCCGGAGACGCCGTGCCGTTTCGACGATTGGCCACGTGATGCCTCCCCTGCCAAATGCCATGATCGGGCATATAGAGCGGACGTGCAACTTTAGCCAACGATGAAATACGCCTCGCTCACAGGCAATGATCCGGGCCGCATCGGCCGCTCTCGACCGATCGGATCAGCGCGCCGCATGCCTGGCCAGCGCGTGCTCGATCAGCACGTCGATGGTTTGGCTGTAGCCGATGCCTGAGGCGGCCAACGCCTTGGCGTACATCGAGATGTCGGTGAATCCGGGAATGGTGTTGACCTCGTTGACGAGCAGGCTGCCATCGGCGCGCAGGAAGAAATCGACGCGCGCCATGGCTTCGCAGCCGAGCGCCTGAAAAGCCTGACGCGCCATCTCCCTCGCTTTGTCGGCCACAGTGGCCGGGACATCAGCGGGCACCTTGACCAGCGCGCCGTCGGCATCGAGATATTTGGCCTCATAGGTGTAGAAGCCGTGCTTGCCGGCCGGAATGATCTCGCCGGGCAGCGACACCGTCAGCGACCCGCCGGCGCGCTCCAGCACCGAGAACTCGATCTCGCGGCCCTCGACGAATTCCTCGATCAACACTTTGCCGTCGTAGCGGAAAGCCGTGTCGATGGCCTGCTCGAAGCCATCCCTGTCATTCACCTTGCTGACCCCGAAGGACGAGCCCTGGCGCGCCGGCTTGGCGAAGAACGGCAGGCCGAGCTCCCCGGCAATCTCCTGGAAGGAATGCTTGCCGTTTCGATGCACGGTGACGGAGCGGGCAACCGCCAATCCCGCCTCGCGCATCAGCCGCTTGGCGACATCCTTGTCCATGGCGGCGGCCGAGGCGAGGATGCCGCAGCCGACATAGGCGACATCGGCGACCTCGGCATAGCCCTGCACCGAGCCGTCCTCGCCGAACGGCCCGTGCAGTACAGGAAACACGACGTCGATGGGAGGCAGGTCAGGCTGCGTACCATCCCGAGCCACAGCGACCAGCCGGCCCTTGCCGCCGGGCAACAATGCGACCTCGGCACCATCTTCGGATGCCGGCGCCCCTGCCGCGTCATCAAGTTGTTGCAGCAGCCATCTGCCGCTTTTGGTAATGGCGATCGGCACGATGTCGTAGCGCGTCCGGTCGATCGCCTTCAGCACATTGGCGGCCGAAAGGCGCGACACGTCATGCTCGGCCGAACGCCCGCCATAGAGGATGGCCACTCTTGTCTTACCGGTCATCGAAATCCCTCGACTCTCAAAAAAAATCAAATGGCGACGGCAATGCCGCGATTGGCGAAGAAGCGGTCGAAATCGGCCGGCGCCAACACTGCGTCTGCCTGTGTGGCGGGGTCATGGCCTGACGGGTTGTGGAAGCGGAAACCCTGATTGGATGCCGCGGTGACCAGCACCAGGTGACCGCCCTTCGAGGGCGGCTCGCGCTCGGGCCAGCGGATCGAACTGCTGACCGACGCGATGAAGAAGCGCATCCGCTGCATGATCGCCGGAATCTCCGCCGTCGCGACATTGGTCACCACCTCGGCCCGGAGTCCAAAAACCTCTTTCACGAAGCTGACGAAGGGCGCGTAGATCAGCCCCTTGATCGATCCCCCGTTGACGACATAGCCGCCATATAAGGTGCAGCGCCTGGCAAGCTCGATCGTCGGCACGATCTCGCCGCGGCTTGCCAGGATCATCTTAAGGCAGGCCATGCCGCAGATATTGGCCGCCCAGACCGCATATTCATCGAGTGTTTCCGCGCCCGATCCCCGCCACAGCGGATCGCGCCTGAGGGCAACATCCGCGCCGTCGGCGAGCACGTCCAGCGTCATATCTGGCGTCTCCCACTGGCTGAAAAACGGCACGGTTTCAGGCAGTGGACTCATACGGGCTCCTCGGCGGTTGACTCCATCTCGTATACGAGGATACGAGATGGATGAAAAGCCGCTTAGGCCCGTTTAGGTGTGGCGAGCCGCGCGCCGCCGCCTACTCGGCCTTCGTCCAACCGAAAACCAGCCATGCATATTTCGATTTTTCGTCGGGTTCGACAGTGTAGGTCATCTGCATGTCGCCGTCCTTGGCGTAGATATCCAGCCGGGGCGCCGTCTCCAGCTTGAGCCACGCCGAACTGTTGCTGAAGGACCAGGTTCCGCACCAGACGCAAGGCCCCGACGTCGGATCACCCGGCTGATGAAAGTTGTAGCGGCCGTCCGCCGTGATCTCCAGATAGTCGAACGCGCCGTAAAACGCGGTCACCGTCTGCTGGAATTCATTGGCGGCCGCTTCCTGTTCCGGTGTCGGCGCATCCTTCATATCGCGCGGCGGCCGGATGGCTCCGCCGTTGAGTTTCCATTTGCCGACAAAATCCTTCTGGGTCGGAAGATATTCCTCCTGCGCCTGCGCCGATGAAACATAAGCAAAAGGTGATATACTTGTGAGGCCCACGGCCCCGATCGCAAATAAAAGCGTGGCGGCACAGATCGCCCTTGTTGGGTTTTGCATAAAAGATATATCTCCACGGAGGTAAGGGGAGTTCTATTGAGGATTTTGCAGCGCACGTTGCTTCGATGCCGATTCCCGCCCGCCATTTGCACGGTTAGCATCGTGGCCATCAATCTGGCAACGCAAGGAAGCCTCTCTCCAGCATCGCCCATGCGCCCGCGATCCCGGCCGGCTGAATATCGGCAGCTTAGAAGGTGATCTTCACCGAAGCGGCGCTGCGACTATGCGGACCATGATGGACGGCCTCGATGTTGTTGCCGTCGGGATCGAGCAGGAAGGCGGCGTAATAGCCAGGATGATAGGGCCGTTCGCCCGGCGCGCCATTGTCCGTGCCGCCAGCCGCCAGTCCGGCCTTGTAGAAGGCGTCGACCATGGCGTGGTCCCTTGCCTGGAAAGCCAGGTGATGGCGACCGGTGAGTTTTCCCTGGGCGGCCCGGCTGTCGGCAGTGGAGACAAACAGCTCGTCGGCCCAGAAAAAATCGTCGCCGCTCCCACCGATCGGAACATCGATCGCCTGCAGGACCGCCTCGTAGAAACGCCGGCTGGCCGCGAGATCCCTGACCACCAGTTGGATGTGGTCGATGAGCCGGCCGCGATGCAATTCCTGGGTTTCCATAAAGATGCCTCCTCGTGAGGTTCGAATTTAGGTTCGGACAGGGCGTCGTCAATGCGGATACTTGTTCTATCCAGCAAACAAAAAGCCCGCCGGGAGGGGATCCGGCGGGCCTTTGGAAAGCATGTCTAGCCTTCAGGGGTCTGAGGGGGGATCAGACCTGGTAAGAACCTTTGTTGGCCGCGGAGGTTCCACCCGAACAAAAAATTGCCGATGGCCCGTCGAAACCGCGGAAGCGGTGGAGGCGATTTCTTCGCGAGAGCACTCACAGTTTGGAACTTTCCGCTCACAACCGGGTTGGGTGCCCCGGTGGGAGGAATTGCTATTGGATAGTTTTCAGAGGCTCGAAGCGCTGGTCGACAGCGCCGGTATCGAGGATATCGAGGAAGCAACCGTTCTGCTGCGCCGGTTCAAGGGCAGGTCGCGCGAGGTCGCGGCAGCCATAGATGAGTTCATGCTCGATTTCATGACGTTGGTCTTCGTCGTCGAAAGCGGCGAAGAAGGTTTCGAAAAGCCGGTCCGCAAACTCGCTCGCACCAGGCTTTCAAAGCTTGAGCGGATGGTGACTGTGATGGCGGAGGAAAAGCCGGCCTCCGGCGCCGGCCTATCCCTTCAGGATGGCGGCTAGCCTTGGAATGCCTTCGCTCACCGCGCGCCGGTCGGCGAGCGTGAAGGACAGCCGCAGCGTGTTGCGCCCGGTGCCGTCGGCATAAAAGGCGCTGCCCGGCACGAAGGCCACCCGCGCTTCTTTCACCGACCGCGCCAGAAGCTCGGTGGCGTCGGCCCCTTCCGGCAACGTTACCCAGACGAACATGCCGCCTTCCGGGCGGCTCCAGGTCACGCCTTCCGGCATATTGGATTCCAGTGCCGAGAGCAGCCCGTCGCGGCGCTCGCGATAGGCGCCGATAAGTTTTTCCACCTGGCCGTCGGAGACGGCTTCGGCGACACGATGCATCACCACCTGGTTGATCGACGGGCTGTGCAGGTCCGAGGCCTGCTTCATCAGCACCAGTTTCTCGACGATGTGGCGCGGGGCGCAAACCCAGCCGACGCGCATGCCCGGCGACAGTATCTTCGAGAACGAGCCGCAATAGAGCGTGCGCGCCTTGTCGATGCCGCCGGACCTGATGCAGTCGAGCGCCAGGATCGGCGGCTCGCCTTCGCCGTCATAGCGCAGCGCGCGATAGGCGGCATCCTCGATGACGGCGATGTCGAGTTCGCCGGCAAGGTCGAGCACCGCCTCGCGCTGCTCACGGTTCAGCGTGTTGCCGGTCGGGTTGGCGAAATCCGGCACCAGATAGGCGAATTTGGCCTTGCCGCCATTTGCTGCCGCCGCCGCGCGATAGGCATCGGGCGTCATGTTGCCGCCGGCCGGGGTCAGCCGGTCGTAGCGAGGCTCATAGGCGTTGAAAGCCTGCAGCGCGCCGAGATAGGTCGGCCATGTCACCAGCGCGGTATCGCCCGGCGACAGGAACAGTTTGCCGAGATAGTCCAGCGCCTGCTGGGAGCCGGAGGTGATGAAGATATTGGCCTCGTCACAGGCGACGCCGAGCTTGCCCATCTGCCCGGCGAGCCAGCGCCGCAACGGCAGGTAGCCTTCCGAGACCTGGTACTGCAGCGCCGCACCCGCCTCCGCGCCGCCCAGCACCGAAGCATAGGCGTCGCGGATCGCCTCGGCCGGGAACAGCGCCGGGTCGGGAATACCGCCGGCGAACGAGATGATGTCCGGCTGGTCGAGCAGCTTTAGGAGCTCGCGGATTTCGGACGCTTTCATGCGCGACGAGCGCGAAGCCAACAGATTCATAAGGGTCACGACACGCCTCCCCAGACGCTGCAATATAGGTCAACTTGGCTGACCTATATCAATCTTTGCCGGCGCTTTGAATAGGGCCTGAAAGCCGTCCGCTATGCGCCAGCCGCTGTCCGGGCGGGAAACTACAAGGTCTTCTTGTAGCCGAGATGGCTGCCAGTGAAGCCGAGGCTCTCATAGAAGCGGTGCGCGTCCGCGCGCGACCTGTCGGTGGTCAACTGGACGAGGCCGCAGCCGCGCACCCGGCACGCATCGATCGCCCATTCGATCATCAGCCTGCCGACGCCCCGAGCGCCGGTGGCCGGCAACCCGAACCGCCTCGATCTGCCCGCGCCACGCGCCCTTGTGCGAGAGCCCGGCAAGGAAAGAAATCTGCAAGGTGCCGATCACCTCGCCGCCCTCGACAGCCACCGCCAGCAGTTGATTGGGATCGGCGTCGATGGCGTTGAAAGCATCGACATAGCCTTGCGCCAGCGGCAAGGAAGCGTCCTCGCGGCCGGCGCCAAGCGGATCGTCGGCCAGCATCGCGACGATATCAGGCAGGTCGGAGGCCTGCGCACGACGGAAGGTGATCATGGTGTCGAGATATCGCGAGGCACTGGTGGCCGCAAGATTTGAATACGCTCTCCACAGGGCGCTGGTGCCGCCCCTCATCTGCCTGCCGGCATCTTCTCCCCGTATAGTGACGGGGAGAAGGACGCTGTGTCAGATGATTTCGCCAAATCGCCAGCGTCGCAGAAAAAGCGCCAACGTGGCG
>NZ_RZTF01000550.1:0-3255 GCF_004023175.1 Mesorhizobium sp. M7A.F.Ca.MR.362.00.0.0 | reverse complement strand
CATTGGTCGAGACCGGTGCCGTCGGCGCCGTGTTCAAGGCCGATGTCACCAACCCTTCCAACTATCGCGCCGGCGCCGGTCTCGACCAATGGCTGAAGAAGCGCGGCATCGTCGCCCTGTCGGGCATCGACACGCGCGCTCTGACCGCACTGATCCGCGAAAAGGGCATGCCCAACGCCGTCATCGCGCACGCGCCCGACGGCGTGTTCGATCTCGACGATCTGAAGCGGCGCGCCGCCGCATGGTCGGGCCTGATCGGGCTCGACCTCGCCAAGGATGTCACCTCGGGCCAGTCCTCGGTCTGGCGCGAGACGCCCTGGGTGTGGAACGAAGGCTTTGGCGAACAGACCGAACCGACAATGCATGTCGTCGCCATCGATTATGGCGTCAAACGCAACATATTGCGCCTGCTCGCCGGCCTCGGCGCCAAGGTCACGGTGGTGCCGGCCAAGACCGGCGCCGAAGAAATCCTTGCCATGCAGCCGGACGGCATTTTTCTCTCCAATGGCCCCGGCGACCCGGAAGCCACCGGTGACTATGCCGTGCCGGTCATCCGGGATCTGTTGAAGACCGACATCCCGGTGTTCGGCATCTGCCTCGGCCACCAGATGCTGGCACTGGCGCTGGGCGGCAAGACCGCCAAGATGCACCAGGGCCATCACGGCGCCAACCATCCGGTCAAGGACCACACCACCGGCAAGGTCGAGATCGTCTCGATGAACCACGGCTTTGCCGTCGATGCCGACTCGCTGCCATCAGGCGTCGAGGAAACCCACGTCTCGCTGTTCGATGGTTCGAACTGCGGCATCACGCTGACCGGCCGGCCGGTGTTCTCGGTCCAGCATCACCCGGAAGCTTCGCCCGGCCCGCAGGATTCGCACTATCTGTTCCGTCGCTTCGTCAATTTGATCCGCGAAAAGCGCGGCGAGGAATTGCTGGCCGAGCGGGCTTAGCGGACCGCCGCGACGGCGCGGCACAGTTTTGGGGCAAAGACATGCGCAAAAATACGAACCTACATGCCGCTGAAGCCCTTGAAGACGCCGCAGATGTGGCGATCTACGATGAACGCAAGGCTCAGCTGAAAATCGAAAAAACACTGCCCGCTGACGTGACCATGGATATCTTGCAGGGCCGGCTCACGCTCGCCGAACTGGCGCAGATCAATATTCGGCATTCCGAGTAAATGAATTGAGCACTAAATCCTCGACGAAGAAGCTTTGATCATTCGAAGGCAAATCGCGTGACTTCGACATTTGGCTGAGACTTGCCTCCCATCGTCATCCACGGGCGGAGCAAGGAGCGTAGCGACGCAGCGCAGACCCGAGGATCCATGCCGTGACTTCAAAGCGCCGCAGCGGTGCAGAATTCTGCTCCGCTGCACTCCATGGCCGGAGTCACGGCATGGATCCCAGGGTCTCCGCGACGGAGCTACGCTCCTGCTTCGCCCTGGGATGACGATGCTTGGGGGCGCGGCCAATATCCATGGAACAACAGTCCGCTAAAGCGAATGATGGATAGTGCCACCGGCAGACCTCCAAGCAGCACGAGCGCCACCCTTACGCCACCGGCCGGCCTTCACTGGCTTCCAGGACGGCGAACCATTTCTGGCGGTCGAGCACGATATCGAGCGCCTTGACCATGGCGGCCAGCCGTTCCGGCTTCATCGAACCCAGCACCGGCACCAATCGGGCCGGATGGCGCAGTAGCCAGGCGATCGCGACGGCAGCCAGATCGCCGGCGCCGATCTCGGCGGCCACCGCAGCAAGCGCTGCCCGCACCCGCGCCTCGCGCCCATCCTTGCCGGTGAACAGCGAGCCGCCCCCGAGCGGCGACCAGATCATCGGCGCATAGGCAAGGCGCTGCGCGTGGTCGACGCTGCCATCGGTCAGCGCTGATGTCTTCAGCACCGACATCTCGATCTGGTTGGTGGCGAGCGCGAACGGCATTCGCGAGGCCAGCAGATCGAACTGCGACGGCGTGAAGTTGGACACGCCGACCGCCCTCACCTTACCGGCTTTGACCAGGCCGGCCAGTGCCGTCGCCGTCTCATCGGCATCCATCAACGGGTCCGGCCGATGCAGCAGCAACAGGTCGAGATAGTCGGTGCCGAGATTGGCGAGCGAGCGGTCGACCGAGGCCGCGATATGAGTGGCGCTGGTATCGTAGTGCTTCAGCCGGTTGTCCGGCCGGTTTGGCGATTTCTTCATGATGTCGCATTTCGAGATCAGTTCGATGCTGTCGCGCTTGCCTTTCCAGCGCGCCAGCCCGGCGCCGAAGGCCGCTTCAACCTCATAGTGCCCATAGATGTCGGCATGATCAAAGCTGGTCAGTCCGAGATCGACGGCGGTGCCGATCAGCCGTGCGACCTGATCGGCATCCGGGCGGTCGGCGCTGTCGAGCAGACGCGAGGCGCCGAAGACCAACCGCGACAGCGACAGTCCGTCCCGAGTCAGCGCAATGCGGCTGTCATGGCTCACACCTGCGCTCCATCTTCGGCGACGCCGACGGAGACATTTGCGCGCGCCGCGGGCCTCGCCACCTTGGTGACGAAGACGATGACCGCCAGCGTCAGAAAACATGCGCCGACCAGATAGGGCGCACCGCCGAAGGTCACCGGCGCGCTTGGCCCGGTGAACCAGGAAAAGATCGCCGTATAGAGCAGCGGCGTGATGATCGAGGTGATCGAGAAGATCGAGGTCATCGCGCCCTGCAACTCGCCCTGCGCCGAAGGCGGCACCTTGGCGGCGGCGAGGCTCCTCAGCGGCGGATCGGCCAGCGCTTCCAGACAGCCGACGACGATCACCGCATAGATCATCCAGCCTTGCGACGCGAAGGCATAGCCGAAGGCGCTGGCTGCCGTGAATGTCAGGCCGATGACCGCCGTCTTCCACTCGCCAAGCCTCGGGATCACGCGCGGCAGCACCGTCGCCATGACGATCGCACCGCACAGGCCGAAGGCGCCGAGCGAGAAGCCGATCTGCTGCTCGCTCCAGCCATAGCGGTAGCTGGAGACGAACGACCAGACCGCCGGATACATCATGTGTCCGAGCGTCATCAGGAAGAAGACAAGCCCGATCCAGCCGATGCCTTGATATTGGCGCATCTGCAGCAGCGTGCCGACCGGGTTGGCGCGTTTCCACTCGAAGCGGCGGCGATGCTTGTCATCGAGCGTTTCCGGGAGGAAAAACAACGCAATGAGGAAATTCACGAAGGCGAGCCCGGCGGCGAAATAGAATGGCACGCGCGGCCCGAACG
>NZ_RZTF01000549.1:2433-3256 GCF_004023175.1 Mesorhizobium sp. M7A.F.Ca.MR.362.00.0.0 | reverse complement strand
CACCACCGAAGCCATGATCGCGGAGGCTCCGAAGAAGGAGTCGGCTGGCGGCGGCATGCCTGGCGGCATGGGCGGCGGCGGCATGGGCGGCATGGGCGGCATGGATTTCTAATCCAGCTCTGGCAGCTTTCGCAACGAGAGGGCGGCATCAATGCCGCCCTCTTTTTTTGCGAACCTCGGTCCGATGAACGATCGACGCCAACGCCGGCCATCGGCGTTAGGGCAACCTCAAAAGAACTGTCGAGTTGGTTGCGCGCGGCTTTGCGTCATCAGAGGCGCAAGGCGGTCGCGTGTGAGGATTGCGCGCTCCCATAGGCGGTTTCGGCATGTGCCTCGCCTTCGACATCGACATTGCGGCCAAGCAGGAAATCGGCGGCTTTCGAGGCATGGCTTGCGGCGCGGAAGATGGCGCGGTTGTCCTCGCGCAAAACCGTCAGCCATGAGCCGATGTAGTCGGCATGGCGCACGGTCGGCTCGATGCCGAGACTGCTGCAGATGAAGGCTGATGCGATTTCGGCGACCAGTTCCTCGCGCGCATAGGTGTTGGACCCGAAGGAGCCGGACAGGTCGCGCGCGAGTCGCCTCGGGTGGCCGGTCCAGTGGCCAAGCTCGTGAAAGCAGGTCCGGTAATAGTCGATCTGGTGGAAGAAAGCCGGCTGCGGCGGCACCTGTATGGTGTCGCTGCCGGGCATGTAGAAGGCGCGCTCGCCGCCGACGCGAAAATCAGCGCCGGTTGCATGAATGAGCGCCTCGGCCTGCGGGACCATCTCGCGCTCAGGCAGAGGCTCGCCGGCGGCGTAAAGATGTTCGGGCAGATTATCGC
>NZ_RZTF01000549.1:0-2423 GCF_004023175.1 Mesorhizobium sp. M7A.F.Ca.MR.362.00.0.0 | reverse complement strand
GATTATCGCACTGCGCGACATTGAAGACGGTGAAGCGCTTCAGGAAGGGCACCGCCTGCGGTTCGTCGCCATCGGTGTCGGCGCGTTGCTTTTCGTTCTTGGGAACAAAGCGGTCAGCGTGAACGATGGTGGTGCCGTGCTCGCCCTTCCTGACATTGCCGCCAAGCGAAAGCGCCTGCCGGAAGGTGAGCCAGTTCTGGCTGGGGAAACCGCGCTCGATGACCGCGCCCCACAGGATCAGGATATTGATGCCGGAATATCGGCGCTGGGTGGCCGCATTCCGCGGCAGGCCGAGGCCTGTCCTTGCCCTGCCCCACGGCTTGACCCATGGCACGGTGCCGCGCTCCAGTTCGGCAATGATGCGGTCGGTGATTTCCTGATAAAGGCTGGCGCCGGTGCGCCCGCCACTGTCTGCGCCAGCCTGTCGGCTGCCGCAACGTTTGTTGTTTGCACGCATCGTGATGTCCTCCGCTCTACAATCGCGCGCCCTCCCCGGAAGCGGGGTGGGCGGCAAAAGCGACCGGAAAGGCCCGCCGTCGGAGGCGGACTGCATCAGCAGGACCGGAACGGAGTGGAGGACCCGAAAGCGACAAGCGAAGGGTTGCGGGACGCCGCGGCGGGCCTAGAAGGGAGTGCTGCCCACCCTGCGCCAGGGGGAAGGCCACAATAGAAAGACGCCGGCCGACAGGCCGGCGACCGTCAGCAGCCGAAGGCTGCCCCGCGCCAGGGGGCGATGCCGCAGGGCCAAGACCGCCTGAGCTTGCCGAAGAAAAGCGGGCTCGGTTCACGAGCACCCGGCCAGCGACTTCAGGCGCGGGCGCTCAGGATTGTTGTTGGCGCCCACGGCAGCTGGATGACCGCAACAAGATTACGAGGAGCGACAGCAAAGCCAGCTGCCACAAACGGCACGCTCCGGCAACAACAGCGTGGCCGGTCTACAGATGCTGCCCCGCACGAGAGCCAGCACGCTTTGAGCGCGCATCGGCGATGCAAGCGTTGCAAGCTGGCCATGTCCACAAGGTCGGCGACCACTATATCGCCGACCACCAACGCGGGCGTACCGTCTAAGTGCAGACCTTTCGCGAGTGCGCGGACGCGCGCATTTCATCTGCGATGGCCGGATCTTGCATTCCCGCTTGAGCTGCTCAACGTCAAGGCCTACACGCGCTGCGATCTTGAGAGTGACCCTTCAACTGGGGGAAATCATAAGGGCGCGGTGGAATTCGTCGAACTTTCCCTGTTTTCTCGAGGCGAGTGCGGCGAAGGCTGGGAATTGGGAATCCGGTCCCAGGACCGGGAACTGTTTGATCACAAGCTTCAGATTGGGCTCATGCTTGAAGGCTTTTTGGTAGTTGATATCAGCCAGTCTGCAATGCGGACAGTTGTGGTAGTCATTGAATATGACCAGAACGGCATCGCCTTGCGGGTTGCCGGCGATTGGCGAAGGAGATCGTTGTCGAATGCGCCGCTCCACTTTTGCCTGTCGGTCGACCACGCCTGCCGGTGCAGGTTCGCGCTATATTGGCTCGCCAGCAAGGCGAGGAGTAAAAGAAGAGCTGCGACAGTGATGGCAGTCGGCTTAGACATGAGTCTCCAATCCATGGACGGCGTGGCAGCAACGGCCGCCTTTTTGGTGTAAAATGGGTCAGTTTTGATCGTGCCCCGCAGTTGCTACAGGCGCACAGGTGCCGGTGCGATCTGGCGGTTTCTCAAATACGGCTTTGCGCCATCGGGTCCACCCCAATAGCTGAGCGTCGTTCGCACGGGGAATTGTGTTCACCACGCCGGGCGACTTGACCGTCCACCGCCAGAGCGCTGAACGGTCCGCTAGTGAGGCGCTCCCCGAATCGTCGTTTATCCCGCTCGCCCCGGACCGGGTGACAGCCAGCGTTGCCGCTACGCTGCGGAGAAAAACCGTCAGCGCGTGGCATTCGGACATAAGCTGATCGACGCCAAGAATAAGCCCCACGGAGGTGACCGGTGCGGCCGGAACAAGAAAGAGCGTTGCAGCCATTGTGACGAGGCCTGCACCGGTAATGCGGGTTGTTCCGTTCGAAGGGAACAATGCGACAAACAGCATGAGGATCCGGCAGCCGATCGGGAGATCAGTTTTCGTCGCTTGGGCGATGAAAAGGGCGGCGAGCATCATATTCGTGCCGTCCAGATTGAATGGAATGAGACCCACGACCGAATGCGTGGCGCCGGCCTTTTCCATCTTCTCCATGAGCGAGGCCAGCGCGGCCTCTGAGGAGGACATTGCGAGCAGCAGCTCGTCCTTGATGTATCGGACGAGAGAGAAGAGCGAGCGGCCGTTGTAGCGGCAGACCGCGCCGAACAGGATCGAGAGGAACAGGACCGAGAGGAACAAGACTTGCAGGATGTCGCCTTCCGCGAAGGCACTGGCAATCGTTGACGGGATGATG
>NZ_RZTF01000548.1:0-3275 GCF_004023175.1 Mesorhizobium sp. M7A.F.Ca.MR.362.00.0.0 | reverse complement strand
TCTCAAAGGAGCCGCGGATCGTAGGGGTCTTCCGTATCAGTTGCAGGCCTACGGAGACAAAAGCCCGACCGATGCCCGCCTCCTGCAAACTAGCCGGGGAGGTGCCGCCATGGGACTCTTGTCCGTGCCTCTACGCTACATGCATACCCCATCCGAGGTTTTGTGTCTCGCCGACATCGAAGCGACGATCGAACTAGTGTGCGCGTTTTGCCGCGATGTGCGTCCCGACACGGATTTCACCCCATAGCGCGCCATGGCCTCGCGGATCCACTGCGTCACTCGATGCAATATGGAACAATCCTCGCAGGCGGATGTTGGGCAAGCCAACCCCCTGGAGGACTGCCGATGTTCATGCACAACAAGCGCCTGCAATACACCGTCCGCGTTTCGGAGCCTAATCCCCGCCTGGCCTGCATGATCATGGAACAATTCGGTGGCGCCGATGGTGAGCTTGCGGCGGCGATGCGCTATTTCACGCAAGGCCTTGGCGAGGATGATCTTGGCCGTCGCGACATGTTGCTCGACATAGCCACTGAAGAACTCAGCCACCTTGAGGTGGTGGGATCGATCGTCACCATGCTGAACAAGGGCCTCAAGGCACAACTTGCCGAAGGCCAGATGAAAGAAGCGGACCTTTATCTGATGATCGGCGCCAGCGGTACCACAGCCAAGGAATCGATCCTGTTCGGCGGTGCTCCCGCGCTGTGCGACTCAGCCGGCGTTCCCTGGACCGCGGCCTACGTCGACTCACGCGGTGAACCTACCGTGGATTTGCGGTCGAATATCGCCGCTGAAGCGCGCGCCAAGATCGTTTACGAACGCCTCATCAACATCACCGATGATCCGGGCATCAAGGACGCGCTCGGCTTCCTGATGACACGCGAGATCGCTCACCAAAAATCGTTTGAGAAAGCACTCTACGCCATCGAAAACAATTTCCCGTCAGGCAAGCTCCCAGGCATCGAGAAGTACGCCAGCATGTACGTCAACACCTCTCAAGGTGACGGCGACACCAATGGTCCATGGAATTCCGGCGAAGAGTGGGATCGGATCGATGACCTTGAAGAGGTGATGCCCGTCGACGGCGGAGACGGCTTGGCAACCGTCAAGATGGGCGCCAGAGACATGAAGGTGGTGGCCAAGATGGCCGACCGTACTCTTTCTGATCCGGCCTCCGATCCGGTCACAGGCGCTGATTTAGGTGCGGGCCCGGGAGCTGGCCGAACCAAGAACGCGGATTTTGGCGGCTCGGCAAGCATTCAGGAGGCCCCCGCCGTGGCAGAGGCTGCTGTCAAACGCGCACGTAAGCGTTAGTTTAGAGCTGACATCATTGCGGGGCAACTATGTTCGGCGATGATCAAGAAGCTAAGGACGAAAGCAGGGGCATCCGAGTGGCAGCAGCGGACTGGCCGGAGTGCTCGCTATTGGTGAAAAGTGGGTGAAGCACAAATGGCCACCGCCGCACCACGATCCGAGTCGGAGCATGCGGGACAGTCGGAGAAGGTCCGTGCCTACGGTTGCGAGAACCGTTGCATTGTCGCAATCGGAGCCTCGGCGGGGGGGCTCGACGCGCTGAAGAGACTTGTCCGGGATATTTCGCCGGACATTCCGGCGGCCCTCCTCATCGTACAGCACGTCGGCCTCACGAGTTACCTCGGCGACATTCTCGGTCGCGCTGCAAGCGTGCCCGTAGCGAATGCCGCCAGCGGCACGAAGGTTAAAAACGGGCACATCTTCGTTGCACCGCCCGGAGCTCACCTGCTTTTTACATGATGATCACATGCTGCTGCGGCGCGGGCCGCGGGAGAATTTGGCGCGCCCTGCCATCGATCCCCTTTTTCGATCAGCGGCCTGCAGCTTTGGCGGCAGCGTGATTGGTGTCGTGCTCACGGGCAGCCTCTCCGACGGGACCGCCGGCTTGCGCGCCATCAAGACTTGCGGAGGGGTCAGCGTGGTCCAAGATCCCGACGATGCTGCAGTACCCGATATGCCGCTGAGCGCCTTGCAGAATGTGGAAGTCGACCATTGCGTCGCCCTGTCCGAAATGGCTGGCCTGTTGCGCAGGCTTGCTTCCGAACTCGCAGGGCCGACACCAGAAATCCCGCCTGTCATCCGCCTTGAGGCTGCGATCGCTGCTCAGGAGCACAGCACAATGGAACAGACAGAACGCCAGCTTGGCACCCCCTCGACATTTGTCTGCCCCGAATGTCACGGACCGCTTTGGGAGATCGAAGACGGGCCGATTACCCGTTACCGTTGTCACACCGGACATGCGTTCGGAGCGGACGTTTTGATGCAGGCCCAGGCGGACGATGCGGAACAGGCCCTTTGGAGTCTTCTAAGAGCGCACCAGCAGCGGGCCGAGTTGGCGAAACGGACGGCGAAACGCGAAGCCGCTCGGGAAAGACATAGCTTGGCCAGCCAAATGGCTACGCGGGCCGCGGAACACGAAGCCGACGCGAAACTTGTTGAAGAATTTATCCATCGTCGAAGGCCGTGACAAAACACACGCCCCGACAACCATGAGCTCATCTCGGTCCGGGCTCACGGTACCGGCTTGGCGGCGTCACTTGCCGGAGACCATGATCCCCCACAGAGACAGCAAGGGTGGTCAACATGAGTCATTCTTCAAATATCCTTCAATGCCGGCGGCAACAACGATATTACGTCACATTAGCGTCACGGACGTCGCGAGGGCGTTCAACAGAAATTGCGAACCATCTCCACCCGCTCCAAAACGCCACTTCAGCAGAAATGTCTGGGAATTACCAAGCCTCGGCTATCCGGAACAAGATACCCGACAGCAGCTTTGGCCAATCGAGCTAACGCTCGTGTCGCGGGTTCACCAATTGAAGTATGGCGCCGCGAACGAATGCGGCCTCGGCCGCCAGGAGAAACTCGATGTTTGCAGATGAGATTGCTGCAAGACGCCTGAAAATGCTGGTCGAGCAATATGTCGAAACCAGAAAAAGGCAACATGACGTCATTTCTACCTCGACGGCAGAAGCCGCCATTCGGGAGGTACTCCCGAACTGCCGATTTCCGGAAGAGCCTTTGATGACATGATAGCAGCCAGCGCCACCGCATATGGTCTCGGCGTGCGGTTTGACAGATCGATCACAACGGAGAGTCCTGGCTGAGTAAGCCATTTAGGAGTCACGCGGCCCGCGTGGATATCCATGCTTGGTGCGTTTCCGACGCATTCATGCCGCATTTGAAAGTCGGGGCTATGCGAGCGACCTTGCCGACGTAGCGGGCTCTTGAAGAGGCAGGCA
>NZ_RZTF01000547.1:0-3279 GCF_004023175.1 Mesorhizobium sp. M7A.F.Ca.MR.362.00.0.0 | reverse complement strand
CCGAGGAAGACGTCGGCACCCGATATGACGTCGGCCAGCGTGCGCGCCTCGGTGTCCTTCACATAAGGGTCTTTCCAGCGGTCCATCTCGTCGGTGCGCCCCTTGTAGGCAACGCCGAAACGGTCGGTGACCCAGATGTTTTCGACCTTGGCGCCGAGCGAGACCAGCAGGTTGAGGCAGGCAAGGGCGGCAGCCCCGGCGCCGGAGGTGACGATCTTGATTTCCGATATGGTCTTGCCGGCGAATTCCAGCCCGTTGAGCACCGCGGCAGCGACGATGATGGCGGTGCCATGCTGGTCGTCGTGGAACACCGGTATCTTCATGCGCGCCTTCAACTGTTCCTCGACCTCGAAGCATTCTGGCGCCTTGATGTCCTCGAGATTGATGCCGCCGAAAGTCGGCTCGAGCGCCGAGATCGTCTCGACCATGCGCTCGATACCGGGCGCGTCGATCTCTATGTCGAAGACATCGATGCCGGCGAACTTCTTGAACAGGACGGCCTTGCCTTCCATCACCGGCTTGGAGGCCAGCGGGCCGATATTGCCGAGGCCGAGCACCGCCGACCCGTTGGTGACGACACCGACCAGATTGGCGCGCGCGGTGTAGTCGGCGGCGGTCGCCGGATCGTCGCGGATTTCCAGGCAAGGGGCGGCGACGCCAGGCGAATAGGCGAGCGCGAGGTCGCGCTGATTGCCGAGCGGCTTGGTCGCCTGTATCTCGAGTTTTCCCGGCCTTGGGTGCTTGTGGAAGTAGAGGGCGGCTTCGTCGAGGTCCGAACGTACCGTCTTTTTGCTCTCGCCTTCCATGCGGCCGCTCCCTCGAAATCTGGCTGGAGATTCCCTTTTAGCATGCAGCCGTGGTTTTTCGCGACGCTAATTGACGCGCAGGCAGCTTTACCGACCAGTGCGTAGAAAGCCTTGAACGATCAAATGCTTATGCCGATTTTCTGATGAATAGTTCCTGCAGTTTCACGGACAAGTTGATCAAAAGGCGCTGACGTAGAGACCACCATCGACCGGTATGTTCTGCCCGGTCAGATAGCCCGCATGGACCGAGCACAGGAAGGCGCAGATCTGGCCGAATTCTTCCGGCGTGCCGAGCCGCTTGGCCGGAACGTCGGCGCTGATGCGGGTCTTGCGCGCGGCCGCGGCCTCAGGGCTTTCGACGCTGCCGGCTTCATGCGGGCCGCGCAGCCGGTCGGTGTCGAGCTTGCCCGGCAAAAGACTGTTGATGGTCACGTTGCGGTCGATCACCGTTCTGGCCACGCCGGCAAGGAACGAGGTCAGGCCGGCGCGCGCGCCGGACGACAGGTCGAGGCCGGGAATGGGCACATAGACCGACAGCGAGGTGATGTTGACGATGCGGCCGAAGCCGCGTGCCGCCATGCCGTCCAGCACGGCCTGCACGAGCTCGATCGGCGTCACCATGTTCTGGGTGACGCCTTCGAGGATCTTTTCGCGATCGAGCGTGCGGAAATCGCGAAGCGGCGGGCCGCCATTGTTGTTGACCAGGATATCCGGCTCGGGACAGGCCGCGAGCAGCGCCTTCTGCACTTCCGGCTTCGAAACGTCGCCAACGACTTCCGTCATCGTGACGCCATATCGCTCGCGCAACTCCGCGGCGGTTTTCGCCACCAGCTCGGCGTTGCGCCCGTTGACCACGACATCGCAGCCGGCTTCCGCCAGCGCCATGGCGCAACCGCGCCCAAGTCCCTTGCTCGAAGCGCAGACGATGGCCTTCTTTCCGCGGATACCGAGATCCATGACGATTTCTCCTGTGATTTGCCCGGCAAGCTAGTCCTTCGGCTGGACCAATCGCAACCGTCATACGGTTGTTGCATGAATCGGGGCATAGGCTCGCGAAAGCAACGGTGAAATCGCGATGTCCGGCCAAGAGCCCCGCACTTTCCGCAGCATGTTCATTTCCGACGTCCATCTGGGCTCGAAGGCGGCCAAGGCCGAGTTCCTGATCGATTTCCTTCGATATCACGATGCCGATATCATCTATCTGGTGGGCGACATCGTCGACGGCTGGCGGCTGCGGCGGAGCTGGCACTGGCCGCAAAGCCACAATGACGTCGTGCAGAAACTGCTGCGCAAGGCGCGCAAGGGCGCCAACATCACCTACATCGCCGGCAACCATGACGAGTTCGCCCGCCAGTTCCAGGGCGTGCATTTCGGCGGCATCGTTGTCGCCGACCGCGCCATCCACGAGACTGCCGACGGCAAGCGCCTGCTCGTCATCCATGGCGACCAGTTCGACACCGTGGTCCACAATGCGCGCTGGCTCGCCTATCTCGGTGATCACGCCTATGACGCGGCCATGCTGGTCAATCGCGTGGTGACGCGGCTGCGGCAACTGCTCGGCCTGCCGTATTGGTCGTTTTCGTCCTGGGCCAAGCACAACGTCAAGAAGGCGGTGAACTTCATCGGCTCGTTCCAGACCATGCTTGCGGATGAGGCGCGTCGTTCACACGTCGACGGCGTCATTTGCGGCCACATCCATCATGCCGTCATCGAGAATTTTGGCGATGTCCAGTACATCAACACCGGCGACTGGGTGGAAAGCTGCACGGCCGTGGTCGAGCATTTTGACGGCCGCATGGAAATCCTGACCTGGGCGCAGGTGCTGCCAGAAGCGCCGGACGAGCCCTTTGTCCCGTTGCTCATCGAGGACCGGGTAGGGCAGGCGGCATAGTCCGAAGTCTTTTCAGGCTTCGGAATCGATCAATTAGTCCAACCGGTTTCGTCCGGTTTTCGTCCATGTTAAGGGATCGATACGCGTTGCCGTCCGGTCGAATACAGCGCGATTGGATCGATTCATGGCCCTGCCGCAGCTCTCGCCCGAACAACTCGTCAAGCCGCGCCATTTCGAACTGCGCATGAGCCTGATCTTCGCGACGCTGTACGTGCCGCTCGGAACGCATTTGCCTTATTTTCCATTGTGGCTGCAGGCCAAGGGTTTTCACGCCGAGCAGATCGCCGTCATTCTGGCGGCGCCGATGTTCCTGCGCGTGGTGACGACGCCGTTGCTGACCGCGCTGGCCGACCGTGCCAGGGACCGCGCCGATGTCTATGTCGCTCTGATGGCTGCATCACTGCTGTTGGCGGCAGGCTATTTCCTGCCGCCGACCTATGCGATGGTGCTGGCGGTCTCATTGGCGCTGACCATTGTTTGGACGCCGCATTCGCCGATCGCCGATTCGCTGGCGCTTTCGGGTGTCCGCCGCTTCGGTTCGAACTACACAAGCATGCGCAAATGGGGCTCGATCTCCTATCT
>NZ_RZTF01000546.1:0-3281 GCF_004023175.1 Mesorhizobium sp. M7A.F.Ca.MR.362.00.0.0 | reverse complement strand
GATCAATCCGGTCTCTTTCAGGTCCGGGCTGGCCAGCGGCACGATGCGTTTGGCGATCTCGGAGGGATGCGGCAACGTCTCGGGATCTTCGCCCGGCACTGCTTGGGCACGCATGGCGGTGCGGGTGGCGCCGGGGTCGGCGGCATTGACCCGGAGCGGCAGGCTCTGCGTCTCATGCGCCCAGGAGCGCATCATCGTCTCCACCGCGGCCTTGGACGCCGCGTAGGGTGCCCAGAAGGCACGCGCCGAGTGCGCTGCGTTGGAAGACAGGATGATCGCTCGTCCAGCGTCGGAGAGCCGCAGCAGGGGGTCGACGGAGCGGATCAGCCGCCAGGTCGAGGTGACGTTGATGGTCATCACCTTCTCGAAGGTTTTTGCTTCGACATGACCGATCGGCGAGATGACGCCGAGCACGCCGGCATTGGCGACGAGAATGTCGAGCTTGCCCCAGCGTTCGTGGATGGCGCCGCCCAGGCGGTCGATGCCGGCCATGTCGGCGAGGTCGAGCGGCACCAGTGTCGCCTGGCCGCCGGCCGCTTTGATCTGGTCGTCGAGCTCTTCCAGTCCTCCGACAGTGCGCGCCACCGCAATGACATGCGCGCCGGCGGCAGCCAATTCCTTGGCAATGAAATAGCCGATGCCGCGCGAGGCGCCGGTGACGACCGCAACGCGGTCGGAAAGGTCGAGGGTCATGCGATGGATTCCGGGAATTTGACTAACGCTGATGGCGGTCCGGCCTACGTCCCGCTCGTCGCCAGCAGCGACAGCGTGCGCACATTGTCGTGGCCTTCGAAGTCGAGCAGGCGGGTTGGATACTGGCCGGTGAAGCAGGCATCGCAGAATTGCGGCTGGTCGTTATCGCGGCTGGCCTCGCCGACCGCGCGGTAGAGCCCGTCAATGGTGAGGAAGCCGAGCGAATCGACGCGAATGAACTCGGCCATCTCCTCGATCGACATGCGCGATGCCAGGAGCTTCGATTTCTCCGGCGTGTCGACACCGTAGAAACAGGAGGCGCGTGTCGGCGGTGAGGCGATGCGCATATGCACCTCCTTGGCGCCGGCGTCGCGCACCATCTGCACGATCTTCTGGCTGGTGGTGCCGCGCACGATGCTGTCGTCGACCAGCACCACGCGCTTGCCCTCGATCATGCGGCGGTTGGCATTGTGCTTCAGCTTGACGCCCATGTGGCGGATCGAATCGCCCGGCTGTATGAAGGTGCGGCCGACATAATGATTGCGGATGATGCCGAGCTCGAAGGGAATGCCTGCGGCCTGGCTGAAGCCGATCGCCGCCGGCGTGCCCGAATCCGGCACCGGCACGACGATGTCCGCCTCGACCGGGCTTTCGACCGCCAACTCGGCGCCGATGCGCTTGCGCACCTCATAGACGTTGCGGCCTTCGACCGAGGAATCCGGCCGCGCGAAATAGACATATTCGAAGATGCAGAAGCGGGTCTTCTGCGGTTCGAAGGGGAACAGGCTCTCGATGCCTTTGGAGGTGACGACGACCATCTCGCCGGGCTTCAGGTCGCGAACGAAACGCGCGCCGATGATGTCGAGCGCGCAGGTTTCGGAGGCCAGGATCCAGGCGCCGTCGAGATCGCCGAGCACCAGCGGACGGATGCCGAGCGGATCGCGGCAACCGATCATCTTCTTGGCCGTCATCGCCACCAGCGAGAAAGCGCCCTCGACCTGCCGCACCGCATCGATGAAACGCGAGTTCAAATCGCGCTCCTTGCTGGTGGCGACGAGGTGCAAAAGCGTCTCGGTATCGGAGGTGGAGGAGAAGATCGCGCCTTGCTTCTGCAGCGCGCGCTGCACGGTCATGGCGTTGGTCAGATTGCCGTTGTGGGCGACGGCGAAGCCGCCATCGGCCAATTCGGCGAAAAAGGGCTGGATGTTGCGCATGCCGGCGCCGCCGGTGGTGGCGTAGCGCGTATGGCCGATGGCGCGGTTGCCTTGCAGGCTGTCGATGACGCGCTGCTTCGTGAAGGTGTCGCCGATCAGGCCGACATGGCGTTCGACATGGAACTGGCTGCCGTCATAGGAAACGATGCCGGCCGCTTCCTGGCCGCGATGCTGCAGCGCATGCAGGCCCAGTGTGACGATCGCCGCGGCGTCCTGCCGGCCGAAAATGCCGAACACACCGCATTCGTCGTGGAAATGGTCGTCGGCCTCGGCGGAAAGCACGTCGTCTGCGTCTGCCATCTTAAGCTCCGCTAAAATCGCCATATAATGCGGGTTCGCGCCGAAAGCAACGCGGGCCGTGCGGTCGTTCACACCATCGTCGGATCCTGACGCCGTTTTCGGCGTCAGTTTGCCGGCGCCGCCGGTGCCGGAGCGTTGTTGGCCGGAGGTGTTGCGTCATTGTCGTCAGGCGCTGGCGTGTTGGCATCGTCGCCGCCCGCCGGAGCATCCGCAGCCGGTGCGTCCGGAGCAGCTGGCGTCTCGGCGGCCGGCTGATTCGGATTGAGCTTCTTGAGAATCGCGTTTTCCGGATCCTCGGGCAGCAGGCTTTCGAGCTTGGCGCCGATCTGCTCCAGCAGCGGCCGCGACTTGGCCTCCGTGACCCAGGCCGGTGCCTTGGCGCCAGCCAGCCAGTTGAAGAACAGCAGTGCGACGGCGACGACCAGGATGCCGCGCGCGGCGCCGTAGAGGAAACCGAGCGTACGGTCGAGCGCGCCGATCCGCGAATCGATGATCCAGTCGGCGAGCTTCATGGTGATGACCGATACGACGATCAGCGCGACGATGAAGACGACGCCGGCGGCGGCCGCCATGGCGATCTTTTCATTCTCGATGTAGGGCGCGAGGTAAGGCACAACCGGCTTGTAGAAGAAGAACGCCGCCGCTGCCGCCGCTGCCCAGGAGACGACGGACAGGACTTCGCGCGAAAAGCCGCGAACCATGGCGAGCATCGCCGAGACCAGAGTGAAGCCGACGAGAATTCCGTCAAGCAGCGTAATCGGCATGTCTTTCGCCCCACTCCATGAGCCGCATTATAGCGCGGAACATCGGGCTCTGAGTCCGATGCTCTAATCTTCTTCGTCCACGCGGCTTCGGCGTGAGCCGGCTATGCGTGCCACGAGGTCGGCAAGCTCGGTCGGCTGGAAAGAACCGGCCCCGATCCCCCCGGCCAGTTCCCCGCTGCCCGAAGGCAGAACCGCGCTTCCAAAACCCAGCTTTTCGGCTTCCTTGAGGCGCTGTTGCGCATGCGCAACCGGCCTCTACGGCGCCCGAAAGGCTGATTTCGCCGAAATAGACGCAATCGGCGGGAAGGGC
>NZ_RZTF01000545.1:0-3282 GCF_004023175.1 Mesorhizobium sp. M7A.F.Ca.MR.362.00.0.0 | reverse complement strand
AGACGACGCTGCCGGTCGAAATCTACGCCGCGATCCGCAAGGGTTTCACGCCCGAGATCAACGCGGTCTCGACCATCATCATTGTCGTGTCGATGGCGCTGATGCTGCTGACGGCGCGGTTCTTCAAATTCGGCGGAGAGAAATAATGGCCGGCGTGCAGGTATCCGATGTCTCGCGCAGCTTTGGCGCGCACAAGGCGCTGGACAACGTCTCCATCGACTTCGCCGATGGCGGCTTCTACGCGCTGCTCGGGCCGTCGGGCAGCGGCAAGACCACGTTGCTGCGGCAGATCGCCGGTTTCGATTTTCCTGACTCGGGTCGCATCACCATCGGCGGCGAGAGCGTCGAGCGGGTGCCCGTCGAGAAGCGTCGTATCGGCATGGTGTTCCAGAACTATGCGCTGTTTCCCAATATGAGCGTCGCCGACAATGTCGCCTTCGGCCTGTCGGTGCGCGGCGAGGCCAGGGCGATCATCGCTGCCGAGGTGCAGCGCGCTCTCGATCTGGTGCAGCTTGGCAAGCTCGGTGGCCGCCGGCCGCATCAGCTCTCCGGCGGCCAGCGCCAGCGTGTGGCTCTCGCCCGCGCCATCGTCACCAAGCCGCGCGTGCTGCTGCTCGACGAGCCATTGGGCGCACTCGACAAGGCGTTGCGTGTCGACATGCAGATTGAGCTCAAGCGCATCCAGCGCGAGATCGGCATCACCACCATCTTCGTCACCCACGACCAGGAAGAAGCGCTGACGATGAGTGACCGCATCGGCATATTGCGCGACGGAAGGCTGGTGCAGGAAGGGCCGCCCGAGGAAATTTATGATCGGCCAAAGAGCGAGTTCGCCGCCACCTTCCTCGGCGATGCCAACATCTTTCGCGGCGATACGACGGGCGATGGCATCCGGCTGCCGGACGGCACGGCGATTGCCGCCGGCGCGGGTGCCAAGCTTGCCGCCGGCGCCAAGGCGAGCTGTGCCGTGCGCCCCGAACGCATCCGCATCGCCACGGATGCCGGAGCACCGAATGGCACCGCCAACATGCTCAAGGGGCAGGTTTCCAAGCGCATCTTCGCCGGCAACAACAGCACCTATTTCGTCGAGCGTGGCGGCCAGACGTTGAAGGTGATTGTACAGAACACGGGTGTCGACAGGCTGGCGGAAGGTCAGGACGTCGTTCTGCGCTGGTCGCCGGAGAGTACGGTGTTGATCGCGGCGGGTTAAGTGGGACTGTGGACGGATGGGATGGTTGGCGTTCCGTGGCGCCCCCTCTGTCCTGCCGGACATCTCCCCCACGAGTGGGGAGATTGGCTTTGATGGCCGGTTTCGCAAATCGCCGACGTTGCAAAAAAAAATGCGATAAGGCTCAAGCTGCCGATCTCCCCCCTCGTGGGGAGATGCCCGGCAGGGGCAGAGGGGGGCGCTGCCCCGCCATACGATCGCGTAAGTGGCTGGAGTACTGATGACGCTTGAACTGACCGCACAGGACCGAGCCATGCTCGATGGCGAGCAGGGCTCGTCCGCCGCCGCTGCCATGAAAATCCTGGCAGGGTTTTCCAATGCGGTCGGTGCGGGCAGCCTGCTCGACATTACCGGCGCCCATATCGATGGCTGTCTCTACCACGGCAAGGCCGGTCTCGATTTCGTCGAGCGGCTGGTCGAAGGCGGTGGCCGCGTTCAGGTGCCGACGACGCTGAATGTCGGTTCGTTCGATCTCATCCATCCCGGCATGGTCAAGATGCCCCTAGCGGAAGAGGTGCCGGCGCGGCGGCTGATGAAGGCGCATCTGGAACTCGGCTGCCAGGCGACCTTCACCTGCGCGCCCTACCAGACGCGCTTTCGGCCAAGCTTTGGCCAGCAGATCGCCTGGGGTGAGTCCAACGCCATCGTCTTTGCCAATTCGGTGATCGGCGCGCGCACCAACCGCTATGGCGATTTCATCGATCTGTGCTGCGCCATGACCGGCCGCGCGCCGGCCTGGGGCCTGCATCTGAGCGAGAACCGGCGCGGCCGGATCCTGTTCGAACTGGATGTTCCAGACGGCGAGCTGAGTGACAGCCTTTTCGTCGGCGTCGGGCTAATCATAGGGCAAGCGAGTGGCGACCGCGTTCCGGTGATTGCCGGTCTGCCGCGGCCGCGTGACGAGGACCAGCTGAAGGCGCTGGGTGCGGCGGCTGCAACGACGGGTGCTGTGGCGCTGTTCCATGCGGTCGGCATCACGCCGGAAGCAATGACGCTCGATGAGGCGTTCCAGGGTCATGCGCCTGACGAGACGATCCGCATCACCCGCGCCGATATCGGCCATGCGCTGGCCAGGCTATCGAGCGTGCCGGATGGCGCGCCGCTAGCGGCCGTGTCGCTCGGCACGCCGCATTTTTCGCATGAGGAATGGATGCGACTGTTGCCGTTGCTGCGCGAGGCAGCACCCGAAAGGCGCATCCCGATCTATGTCAACACGGGCCGTGCGACCCTGGCGAGACTGCAGGAGGAGGGCGCGCTGGTGGGCATGGAGGCGTTCGGTCTGATCCCGGTCGCCGATACCTGCACCTATGTCACATCGATCCTGGAACGCCTCGACGGCGTTGTGATGACCAATTCCGGCAAATGGGCGCATTACGCGCCGGGCAATATCGGCGTGTCCGTCGCCTTCGCCGAGATGGAGGATTGCATCCGCTCCGCTGCCGTCGGGCATGTCGTGCGGAGCGCCTCATGACGCGACCGGTGGAACGAACCGGCATCTTCCAGTTGGCCGGCGAAGCCAGGGGCCAGGCGCTGGTGTATTCGCAACCGCTGAGCTTCTGGGGCGGCATCGATGCCGAGACGGGCGACATAACAGACCATTCGCATCCCGGTCTCGGCCAGAATGTCGCTGGCAAGATCCTGGTCATGCCGAGCGGGCGCGGCTCATCGTCTTCATCCTCGGTCCTGGCCGAGGCGATCCGCAGGGGAACCGCGCCAACCGGGATTCTTCTGGAGCGGCCGGACCCGATCCTGGCGGTCGGCGCCATCGTTGCCGAATTTCTTTATGACATCCGCATGCCGCTGGTGGTGTGCGACATTGCCGGCATAGCTTCCGGCGACAAGATCATGATTGGTGTTGGCGAGGATGGCGAGGCGGTCATTCGCAAAGTCTAGGGACGAGCGCTTGCTAACCGAACTCAGCGCCGCCCCTCATCTGGCTGCCGCCATCTTCTCCCCGTAAACGGGGCGAAGGGGCTTGTTGCAACGCCGGCGCTGTTTTTTGTGACGTTGGTGATTGGCGAAATCATCGGCGACAGTGTCCTTCGCCCCGTTTA
>NZ_RZTF01000544.1:2503-3325 GCF_004023175.1 Mesorhizobium sp. M7A.F.Ca.MR.362.00.0.0 | reverse complement strand
ACCATCGACGGCGTGCGCGTCGTCATCGATTCGGGCCTGTCGCGGCTGCCGCGCTATGAGCCGGCCAGCGGCCTCACCCGGTTGGAGACCGTGCGCGTCAGCAAGGCTTCCGCCGACCAGCGCGCCGGCCGTGCCGGGCGCACGCAGCCAGGCGTCGCCATCCGGTTGTGGCGGGCCGAGCAGACGGCTGCACTCCCCGCCTTCACGCCGCCGGAAATCCTTGAGGCCGATCTGTCCGGACTGCTGCTCGATTGCGCCGCCTTCGGCGTTGCCGATCCGGCAGGGCTCGCTTTTCTCGATCCGCCGCCTGTTCCGGCCCTTAATGAGGCAAGGGGGCTACTACGCGCGCTGGATGCCATCGACGAGACGGGGCGCCTGACGGACGCGGGTGCAGCCATGCGCAAGCTCGCCCTGCCGGTGCGGTTGGCGCACATGGTTGCCGAGGCAGCCGGCAGCGGCCATGCCTTCGAGGCGGCGATGCTTGCCGTGCTGCTCACCGAACGCGGCCTTGGTGGCGACGGCGCCGATCTGGAGCGGCGGCTGATGCGTTTTCGCGGGGAAAAATCGCCACGCGCTACAGCCGCCAAGCAGCTCGCCGAACGGCTGGCGAGGCAGACTAGCGAGGCGAAGGGCAGCGAAGCTGCGGCAGCCGGTCCCCTGCTCGTCCACGCCTGGCCGGATCGGGTGGCGAAGGCGCGCGGCGAGCGTGGCCGTTTCGTGCTGGCCAACGGCTCCGGCGCCATGCTCGACGCCGCCGATCCGCTGGCGGGCGAGCCGTTTCTGGTAGTCGCCGACCTGCAGGGCAAGGCACAGAATGCGCGC
>NZ_RZTF01000544.1:1428-2493 GCF_004023175.1 Mesorhizobium sp. M7A.F.Ca.MR.362.00.0.0 | reverse complement strand
CATCACGGCGGCAGCGGCGATCGGCGAGGACGATGTCCGCATTGCGCTGGCGGACAGGATCGAGGCTCGCCGCGAAACGAGCTTCGATCGCGACAAGCGCGCCGTGCGCGTCCGCGAAACAGTGCGCCTTGGCGCCATCACGCTTGCCGAACGCATGCTGCCGCCGCCAATCGGTGCTGACGCCGACCGCGCCGTCCTCGATGCGGTGCGCCAGCACGGGCTGTCGCTGCTGAATTGGAGCAAGGAGGCGCAAACGCTGCGCCAGCGGCTTGGCTGGTTGCATCGCGGCCTTGGCGCGCCCTGGCCCGATATGGCGGATGACGCCCTCATCGAGTGCCTCGACGACTGGCTGCTGCCTTACCTGTCCGGCGCGGCGTCGTTTGCCGCCATCGATGCGGGCGTTGTCTCGGCCGGGCTGGCCAGCCTCGTGCCGCATGATCTGCAGCGCAGGATCGATACGCTGGCGCCGACCCATTTCGATGCTCCGTCGGGCAGCCATGTGCCGATCCGCTATGACGGCGAATGGCCGGTGCTGGCGATTCGCGTGCAGGAGCTGTTCGGCCTCGACCGCCATCCTTCGATCGCCAATGGCGCCGTGCCGCTGACGCTCGAACTCCTGTCGCCGGCGCACCGGCCGATCCAGACGACGCGCGACCTGCCCGGCTTCTGGCGCGGCTCCTGGGCCGATGTGCGCGCCGACATGCGCGGCCGCTATCCCAAGCATGTCTGGCCGGAAAACCCGCTGCTCGCGACCGCCACCGCCCGCGCCAAACCCAGAGCATGATCCCAAAAAGTGAAAGCCGGTTTTTGGAAAAGATCATGCTCAAACAAGAAGTAGAGCCCCGTTCCGACTCCTCGGATTGGGGCGGTACCTAGCGTTTGCCGCTTCGCGGCTGTAATCCATGGCCATGATCAACGTTTTGCGTTCGCCCGATTTCCAGCAGAGCCAGAGACTGCGCCTCAACACGCTGATCCGGTTGCGCTGGCTTGCCATTGTCGGTCAGAGCCTGACGGTGCTCGTCGTCGCCTATGGGCTGAAGTTTCCGCTGCCGGTCAGCCTCTGCT
>NZ_RZTF01000544.1:0-1418 GCF_004023175.1 Mesorhizobium sp. M7A.F.Ca.MR.362.00.0.0 | reverse complement strand
TTCTCGCCTTCCGCTTTCCGGCGGCGCACCGGCTCACGCCGCTTGCCGCCTTCGGCATCCTCATCTTCGACAGCCTGCAGCTTGCCGGCCTGCTCTATATGACCGGTGGCCTCACCAACCCGTTCTCGCTGCTCATGACCGTGCCTGTCGTCATTTCGGCGACATCGCTGCCCCTGCGCCTGACCGCCATCCTCGGCGGGCTGGTCATGTCGGCGGCGACCTTTCTGGTCTTTGTCCATCTGCCGCTGCCCTGGCATGAGGACGCGCCGCTGGCGATGCCTTTTCTCTACGTCGCCGGCATGTGGATGGCGGTGCTGTCCTCGATCGCCTTCACCGCCATATATGCCTTCCGGGTGGCCGCCGAAGCCCGGCTTCTGGCCAATGCGCTCGCTGCAACAGAGCTGGTGCTGCAGCGCGAGCAGCACCTTTCGGCCCTCGACGGGCTGGCCGCCGCGGCCGCGCATGAGCTCGGCACGCCGCTCGCCACCATCGCGCTTGTCGCCAAGGAGATGGAAAAGGCGCTCGGCAAGGATGCGAAATATGGGGAAGACGTAACGCTGTTGCGTTCGCAGAGCGAGCGTTGCCGCGAGATTCTCAAGCGGCTGACCAGCCTGTCCTCCGAGGGCGAAGCGCATCTTTCGCGATTGCCATTGACCTCGCTGGTCGAGGAGGTCACCGCGCCGCACCGGGACTTCGGCATCTCGATCAAGCTTCGGCCCGGCGAACGCATCGGCCCCGAGCCGGTCGGGCGACGCAATCCGGGCGTTATCTACGGCCTCGGCAATTTGGTCGAGAACGCCGTCGATTTCGCCCGCAAAAGCGTCACCGTGCACTGGAGCTGGGACGAGGCCACCGTCACCTTCTCGATCATCGATGACGGCCCCGGCTTTCCGGCCGAGATCATCGACCGCATCGGCGAGCCCTATATGTCGACGCGCCAGGGCAATGAAACAGGCGGCGGTCTGGGCCTCGGCCTGTTCATCGCCAAGACCCTGCTCGAACGCTCCGGTGCCGTGCTCGATTTCCGCAATTCGAGCGGCCTGGGCGAGGGCGCCATGGTACAGATATCGTGGCCGCGTGGTGTGTTCCTCAATCCGGAAATCACTTCGGCCAGCATGTTCGACACCGCCTGAGAGCCTTGAAGGACCTCTAAAAATTGGACAATCGGGCTCAGGAACTATATTTGCGTAAAATTAAGGCAGCAGGAATTTTGAGACTATGACAGGCGACGAGAATATTGGCGCAATGGTTGAAGGCGAGGACACCTCGCTGCTTGTCGTCGATGACGACAAGCCGTTCCTCACGCGTCTGGCCCGCGCCATGGAAGCCAGGGGCTTCGTGGTCGAGACGGCCGAGAGCGTCGAGGAGGCGGTTGCCAAGGCGCGCGCCAATCCACCCGCCTACGCCGTGGTCGACAT
>NZ_RZTF01000543.1:1186-3337 GCF_004023175.1 Mesorhizobium sp. M7A.F.Ca.MR.362.00.0.0 | reverse complement strand
TCACTATACGGGGAGAGGATGCCGGCAGGCAGGTGAGGGGCAGCGCCGACTTCGACACCTGATGGTCTCCACCAGGAAGCTGCCCTCGGCTACCCGCCGGTGGCGATGGTCAGCACCTTGAACGGCGTGGTGATGACGATTTCCGCGACCGAGCCGACGGCCTTGCCGAGGCCCTGGCCGAGATTGTTGAGCTGAGTCGGGACGGGCTCGTCCGAGGCAAGGCCGGCAGGCGCCCGCAGCCGATCGCCCAGCAGTTGCACCAGCATTGGGTTGTCGGCGAATTTGGCGTGGTTGAGGCGGTCACCGCCCTTGGCCTGGGAAAGGTCGACCACCGACACGCCATAGCTGGCGAGGTCGGCCGCATCGCCGTAATCGCCGACGCGCGGCTTATCGCCCGAGATCAGGGAGGACAGCTTGAGAGCCCGGTCATCCGCCGAGAGCAGGATGGCGAATGGCTTGTCGGGTTTGCCGTAACGGATCATCTGTTTCTTGAACACGTCGACATCGATGTCGGGCGAGGCCAGGATGACGTAACCGAGTTTGTCGTCGAGATCGCGATCGCCGGTGATGGCAAGCTGGCGCAGAGCCTCCATGGTCACCCAGGTCCCCATCGAATGGGCGATGATGTCGATGCTCTTGACCTTGGTCTTGGCCAGCATCCTGAGCGTCGCCTCGAGGTCGTCGCGCGCTGCGTTGGCGCTTTCCTTGTCGTAGATGTAACCCGTGGTCTTGCCGCTCGAAGCCCATGAGAACAGCACCGGGGTGCCGGGATATTTCGTGTCGTGCGCGATCTGCGTCAGCCGGTAGATGCCGTCATCGAAGCCGTTGTTGAAGCCGTGCACGAAAACCAGCGCACGGTCGCCGCGCATGGCGATGTCGGCGCCGACCGCCTTGGCGAATTGCGGCGCGCCTTCATAGAAGGTGACGTCCTTGGCGGTGAAATCCTTGGCCGGATTGCTGTTCGCGGATCCCTTGGCCCGCTCGATGGCGCCGACCTGATGGTTTTTCGGGACGGTGACGTCGACAAGGGCAAAGCTGGTGGTCAGCGAGCGATCGCCGTCGAACACCTGTCGCGGGTCCTTGGTTGCCCTCTGGCGGGTGGTGGCGACGAAGATTTCATGCGTGGCCGCGATGTCGGAAGCGGGCACCGTGAGCGTCGTCTTGTTGAGCAGGTCGTGCGTTTTGCCGCCGGCGCAGCCGGTGACAGCGAGCGCCAATGCAACGACGAGGTAGCTCTTCGAACGCATGGTCATACGCCGGCTCCCGCCAAGGGGGACGTCAAACGCGTGACGTCGCTGGCTATTCCGATAAGGCCAGAGACCGGCGCGGTCCAGTTCAAAGTGTATCCACACGTCCGCGATGCCGGGCAGGCACGGCGAAAACCGCGGGACCGCACCTATTGGCCAAGCAGGCTGATGCGGTCTGTCACGTCACGGTCGCTGGCAAAGCCGTCATCCTCGCGCAGCCGCTGGCCGATCATCTTCACCAGCGTCGGATTGTCGGCGAACTTCGTATGGTTGAAGCTGTCCGATCCCTTGACCTTGGACAGGTCGACGACCGACACGCCATAGGAGGCGAGATCGGCGGCATCCTTGTAGTCGCCGACGCGCGGCCGGGATCCGGCGATCAGGCCGGAGAGCCGCAGCGCGCGGTCGTCGTCCGACAACAGCAGGATGAACGGCTTGTCGGGCTTGCCATAGCGCCGCATCTGGCTCTTGAACACGTCGACATCGATGTCGGGCGAAGCCAGCACCACGTCGCCGAGCTTGCCGCCGAGATCGCGGTCGCCGGTGATGGCCATCTGCCGCAGCGTTTCCATGGTGACCCAGGTTCCGAGCGAATGCGCGACGATGTCGATGCGCCGCGCGCCGGACTGCTCCAGCATCCTGAGCGTCACCTCCAGCTGGTCGCGGGCGGCGCTGGCGCTTTCCTTGTCATAAACGTAGTCGGTGGTCCTGGCGCCCGATGCCCAGGAAAACAGCACGGGCGTGCCGGGATAGCCGGAATCATGGACGATCTGGGTGAGGCGATAGACGGCGGCATCGAAGCCGGTGTTGTAGCCATGCACGAAGACCATGACGCGGCCGCCACGCGCCGCGATGTCGGCATTGAGCGCGCTGGAGAATTTCGGCTGCGTGTCGTAGCCGACGA
>NZ_RZTF01000543.1:0-1177 GCF_004023175.1 Mesorhizobium sp. M7A.F.Ca.MR.362.00.0.0 | reverse complement strand
AGCCGACGACCTCGGAAGCCATGAAATATTTGGCCGGGTCATCCGACTTGCCGCGCGAGCGGCGCTCGATCTGGCCGGTCTTGTGAAGCCCCGGAACGGTGACGTTGACGCGGGCATAGTTCAGCGTCGCCGAGCGTTCGCCGTCGAAAACCTTGTTGGGATCGTCGGACTTCTTGCGCGTCGTGGCGATGAAGATCGAGTGGTTGCCGGCGATCTCCGTCACCGGCGCGGACACCATGGCGCTGCCCAGCAATTCCTGTGTTTGCTGGCCGGCGCAGCCGGCGACGAACAAGGCCAGGAGAACGGTAAAAATCTTCTTCAAAGGCACGCCTGAATTTCCAACTCCGGCCGAAAGGCCTGTCTATCCTCACGATACCTCCCGGACAGGCAGAGTGCGGCAGAACTAAGTCATGTCCAGTCGAAATGTGATCGGCGCCCCGCTGCGGCCATCGCAGTGTTGCGCGAAAGCCAAAATGGCGGCGTCGCCGCCGGCCTTCCAATTCCCGCAGAGATAGCGATTTTAAGCCGCCTGATGCCAGGGGCATGAGAATGTACCCACAAGTAACTGAAAATATTTCGCAAAGTTTCCGCTTGGAAGGACGTGAATGATGGACGATGGCGCCGCGTTGCCGGATATGCAATAGGCGAACTCGCGCCGCACCTGGTCCTGGCGCTCAACAGTTGGACGTGCGCGACCCGATCAAAGATAGAGGTCGGCGGACAGCGTGCAACACAAGGTGGCTTTCCCAAGGGTGGTTTCCGATGAACAGTTTCTCTTCCCGCGTTGCTGCCGCTGCCGCCGCGATCCGCCAGATCTTCCCTGAAACGCCGCTGCAGGAAAACGATTATCTGTCGAAAAAGACCGGTGCGCGGGTGCTGTTGAAGCGCGAGGACCTGTCGCCGGTCCGCTCCTACAAGATCCGCGGCGCCTTCAATTTCTTCCGCAAGACACTGGCGGCCGGCAACGAGGCTGAACTGTTCGTCTGCGCGTCCGCCGGCAACCACGCGCAGGGTTTTGCTTTCGTCTGCCGCCATTTCGGCAGGCGAGGCGTCGTGTTCATGCCGGTGACGACGCCGCAGCAGAAGATCGACAAGACCAAGCTGTTCGGCGGCGATTTCATCGAGATCAGGCTGGTCGGCGATTTCTTCGACGACTGCTATCGCGCGGCCCTGGGAA
>NZ_RZTF01000542.1:790-3352 GCF_004023175.1 Mesorhizobium sp. M7A.F.Ca.MR.362.00.0.0 | reverse complement strand
ATGCGGGGGTGGCGCGGCGGAAGGGGCTGGAGGCAAACCGCTGTGAAGCGGAAGGAACAGGCACTCTTGCCTGCACGGTTACTGTGACATTCAACCCATAAAGTGTGTTTTTCGCCCTATGCACTTTATGAGTGTATTCAATTGCGCGCGAGGTATTTGTTTGCATCGGGAACCTGAAACGGTCGCTGGTTGTTTCTCATCGCGCCGCAGCGTCGAGGGATTCGATAGATGGAAAAGCATTTCACCAAGGTTGCCAACTGGGTCGCCCGCATAGCCGGCCTGCCGCCGACATTCGCCGTCTGTTGCCTGATCGTAACCGTCTGGGCGGTGAGCGGTCCGTTCTTCGGTTTTTCGGACACCTGGCAACTCGTCATCAACACGGGCACGACCATCATCACCTTCCTGATGGTCTTCCTGATCCAGAACACTCAGAACCGCGATGGCGCGGCAATCCAGGCCAAGCTCGACGAACTGATCCGGGTCGGCAAGGGCCACAACCACTTCATCGGCATCGAACATCTGACCGAATCCGAAGTCGAGGAAATCCGCGCCAAATGCGAGCGTGCGGCAAAGCGGCATGACGAACAGATCGCCGACACGGCGGCGAAGAAGGCTGTGGCGAGGAAGCGCGGGTCGAAAAAGCAGGCGGCCTGAAAATCAGCCTTTCATGAACGCCGCGAAACTGTCCTTGTGGTCCGGGTGCCAGCGCGACAGGGCTGGGCGGTTCTCGATGATATCGCCGATCGCCCAGGCCATGCGCTTTTCATCCAGCGGGCGGGCCGCCTCATTGTCCGGGCACAGGATGTAGAAATCGCCCCTGGTCAGGGATTCCAACATGAAATCAACGACCTGTTCGCCGGTCCAGGCGCCAGCCGGTTTTTCCGTCGCGCCCTCGGTCAGGCCGGTAAAGGTGAAGCCGGGGATCAGCAGATGCGCGGCGACATGGGCGCCAGGCTCGTTGCGCAGCGCATGCGCGAGGCCTTCGGTGAAGGTTTTCACTCCTGCCTTGGAAACATTGTAGGCAAGATTGCCGGGCGGCGTGGTGATGCCTTGCTTGGAGCCGGTGTTGACGATCAGACCCGGCCTGGCCGAGGCCAGCATGCGCGGCGCGAAGGCCTCCACGCCATGCACGACGCCCCAGAAATTGATGTCCAGCAGCCGTTTCCAGGCATCGCGGTTTTCCCATGGCTTTCCGGGGTTGTCGCCGACGCCGGCATTGTTCATCAGCAGCGACACGCCGTCGAAGGCGCCGAACGCCCTCTCGGCGAGGCGGTCCACCTCATCCGCCTTCGAAACGTCGGCGGCGACGGCAAGCACGGCATCGTCGCCGGCAATCGCGGAAACGGCGCGCGAGGCGTCGTCCAGCCGCGCGCCGCCAATATCGGCCAGCACGATCTTCATGCCCATCAGTGCAAGCCGCTTGGCGGCCGCCAGACCGATGCCGCTGGCGGCGCCGGTGATAACGGCGGCATTGCCTGGGGCAAGCGCGGGCAGGGCGGTCTGGATCTCGGCGTCGGTGATCATGGGCGATGGGTTCCTTGTTCGATGGCGCCGAACTTAGCGCCGGAACCGGCCGGCGCAAGCCTCTGCCCGCCTTGTCGGGTTGACCAGTTCGGTCGAGGCTGCGCATGTTGCCCTTTGCCTCCGCAAAAGAGATTTTGCCCTGGGGACAAAACAAACTTCAGCCTCGGGGACAAACGGAGATTTCCTGATTGACGGACTGGGTTGCAATCCTGAAAGAACAGACCGCCATTGGCGACCAGATGGGCCGCGAGGTGCCGCAGATGCTGGCCAACCCCGACATCAGCGAAACGCAGGTGAAGACGCTCTTTTCCGCCCTGGAGAAACAAGCCGAGTTCGTCGAGAAGCTGCGTATGGCGCTGGAAAAGTTCGGCCATGATTTCTCGATCATCAAGGCCGCGGAACGGCTGGAGGAGCGCTATGCCGACCTTGCCGCATCGGTGGCGGAAAAACTGAAAGCGATGCGCCGTCGGTGAATGCCTCGACCCTGCCTTTGCCCATGGATCCACCTTTGCCCGCGGTGAATTGTCGAAAGACAGTAAATGTCAGCGGTGTTGAAGAGCCAATAAGCGGCAACCGGGAAATTCCTCAACCATGTCCAAGAAAAATCCGGCATCAGTCCCGCTGGCCAGGACGGGCACGGCCGCTCACCTGTTGACTTTTCTTGGCTTGGCCGCTCCTCTTGCAGGGCAGTCTTGGCCGAAGCAGATGAACGGCCAGGATTCGAATGGAGGGGACTGATGAGATTTCGTTTTCTGCTTGTGTTCGCAACCATAATGGCTGCGGTCTTCGGGACGTCCGCCGCAGCCTTCGCTTACAGCGCCCACACCACGACCAATCTCAATGTCCGTAGCGGGCCGGGAGCGGGATATGCCAGGGTCGGAACGCTGCCCGGCGGCTTCAGGGTCAATGTCACCGGCTGCCAGCCGGGCTGGTGCAGAATTCATGGCGGCGGCGTGAGCGGCTGGGCCAGCTCCGGTTATCTCGAACGCTCCCAAATCGTTCGCCCGCCAATCATCATCGTGCGTCCGCCGCATCGGC
>NZ_RZTF01000542.1:0-780 GCF_004023175.1 Mesorhizobium sp. M7A.F.Ca.MR.362.00.0.0 | reverse complement strand
GCCGCCACACTGGCACAAGCCGCACCGTCCTCCGCACCATCGGCCGCACAGGCCACGTCCCGGCAAGTGCAAGATCGCGCCCGGCTTCTCCTGCAAATAGGTTCATTTGCGCCGGGTCTGGCGTGACGGGCAGGGCGGCAAATCAATTGCGGCCCTGCCGCCATGTCCATGGCCTGACGGGTACTTCAGCCGTTCGGTGTTTCAGGCGAAAGATGCGCGCGTCCGCGTGGCACGCCAAGACCGGTGTCCGGCGGCTCGCCGGCTGCCGGTCTGTTCTCGATCATGTGCGTGGTGCGCCAGCGGCCGAAACGGTAGTAGGCCGCCGCCAGTACAAGCGAGCTGATCGAACCCACCGGGAAACTCCACCACAGCGCTTCCTCGCCGATCACGCCACGCATGAAATAGGCGAAGCCGGTGCGCACGACCAGCACCGAAATGACCAGGATGATCAACGGCGGCATCACGGCACCCGTGGCTCGTACGGTGGCAAACAGCACGATGGTTATGCCGAACAGAATGAACGACCACGAGGCGACATTGTTAATGTGGACGGCGATGTCGATCGCCGCGCTGTCGCTGCTCAGGAACAGGCTCAGCACCGAACGGTCGAAAACCGACAGCACTGCAACCAGTGCGCCGGTCAGGACCAGGTTGAAGCCGACACCGGAGGCGGCGATGCGGCCGATCCGGTCCCAGCGCCCGGCGCCGACATTTTGCGCCGCCATCGAGGACACCGCGGCGCCGATGGCGAGCGCCGGCATCTGGATATAGGTCCGCAGC
>NZ_RZTF01000541.1:0-3389 GCF_004023175.1 Mesorhizobium sp. M7A.F.Ca.MR.362.00.0.0 | reverse complement strand
GGTCGTTGGTGACGTCGATGCGAACCTTATCGCCCTGGCGAATGTGGATGCGCGGACCGGGAATCTGGCCATTGTAGGCATAGGCGTCGACCGCGACGTTGGGCAGGATCTGCCAGCGGACCACCGATGGTCTGAGCTCGAACACCTTGACGCCGTTCTCTAGACGGAATGGCAGTTCCTGGTCGCCCTTGGCGGCAAGACCATAGGACGAGGTAACGCGACGCGGATCGGTTGCAGCCATATCACGCATGGATTCCGCCGGCGTGTCGCGACCCATGATCATGCCTTGCGGCATGATCGCGCCGCCGACGTCACGCGCCGAAAGCGTCAGGTTCAGCCAGTTCGCCGGCGCGGCCATGCCGATCGCCAACGCCAACACCGACACAATACCGAGGGCCGCAATCTGCGGCGTCGTAGCGTCCGTCTCCATCTGATGGCCGCTGCGTTTGGACTTGTGGGAGGTGTTGCGGCTTCGTCGATCGTCGCCGGCGTTGGGGTGATGCGTAGCGTGCTGTTGGTGGGCGGTCGGCTCTCCATTGCTCGTTTCGTTCGCCTGCGGGCGCTGCGTCATCAATCCGTGCTTCAGCCCGCGCGCGACCAGCCAGACATTGGCCGGATAGGCGAGCGTGAAGCCGGCGATGACGCCGATCGACATCACGCCCCAGAACAAAAGCTCGGTCGGCTCCATGGCGCGCATGTCGCGTCCCATCATCAGAAAGCTCATGACGGGCGCCATGCCGGCCATCATGAAATTCATCGAGATGAACTCGGGCAAGAAGCTCTTGCGCACGTTCTCCCAGTAGGTGCCGCCCATCATCGATTTCATGAACAGCGATTGGAAGATGAACAGGCCGAAGGCAAAGCCCGCCAGATATTCGACGATGAGGTCGAGCCACATCGGCAGGCCAAGCGTTGCCGTGATGACTGCGGCGAGAATGATGCCGGTCGCATCGCCGGCAACGCAGTGGATGGTCGAGCCGACCCCCTGTTTCCACAGCGGCCTGGTGAAGTCTTCATGCTCGCCTGGACGTGGCTCCTTGTCTGCAAGCACATAAAGCAGCAGCCCCAATGGACCCATATAGAGGGTCACCAGGATGAAGCCCCATTTCATCACCACCGGTTCGGGATTGTTGCGGTATTGATCGAAGCCGACATAAAGCGTCGAGGCGGCGGCAAGAGCGAACCAGACGGCAAGGAAATAGTCGATTGGCTGGATGAACATGGATGCATCCCGTCGCGGATCAGTGGCTTGTCACAAGCAGCCCCCGTCGATGAACGCAGCCGGCGTGTTTATGATCCCGCCGGCCCAATCCGGTTGTGTCGAATTCTCCAGCCTGGCGCTCTTGTCGAAGCATTAACGCGCGGTAATTCCCTTGAAGGCGTGGGCGCTTCGCTGCCTCAACAGGAGCTGGCCATGAAACATCAAACACTCGACCAACTGCATGCCGTCGCCAAGATTGAATCGTCGGCTGCTTATTCCGCCATGACACGAAATCAGCGCATAGAGCGCTGGGCTGAACTGCTGGAGCGCAATCCCGAGCGATGCCTTGGGGCGTTTGCAGGCACCGAACATCTGCACCCTGAAGCACGTTCATTGATGCGGGGCGAGGGAACGGCAATTTCGGTCGCCTTCGAGGATCCAGTGCTGCGCGCATCGGGTTTAAAGGACGACACATACGGTGAGGCAAGGCGCTTTTTCGAGCTGAACGACTGGCAGCTGCACGACATCGTCTGCGATTGCCACGTCGGCTCAACCATGAAAGCGCGCTGGGCTGCGACGCGGGTCCGCTCAGCCATCAGCGGCAGGTTCTTTGCGTGGTTGCGGCAAAGGATAATGCGCTGACCGTAGTTGGGGATCGTCGTCGCTTCGGTGCGGCATACGATCCCCTGTCTTGCCGATTGGATGTCTTGCCGACGCGGATCAACGCTTGTCCTGGTATAGCCGGTTGGTCGCCCGGTCGCTCTCCCGTTGTTCGGCGGGTCCACGCCGACGGCGTGCGATAACGGCATAGGCCATCAGCACGATCAGCAGCAATGGGCCGCCGGCAACGACGACCAACCACATGATATCTCCAAACATGGCGGCATCTCCTTTCCCAGACAACCGGCGAGGAGGATAACCGTTCCGTGCAGCAGGCCACCTCGGTCGCCCCTGGTCATTAACTTACGAATTGCGTTCGTAGGTTCCGATGAGTTCAGCCTGCTCAAGCGAATGTTTCTGCGCCTCCCGCCAGATGCGCTCGATGCCCACGCTGGCTGGAATGGCAAGGCTCGGCGTGTCGAGCGCGGCCAGCCGGAAATGGTAATGGTGAACGCCATGTCCGACCGGCGGTTCAGGGCCGTCGTAATAGGCGTTGCCAAAATCATTCGTTGCTTGCCTGAGGGCGCCCGGACCCGGATTGCCGCTTTCGGCCTCGGGAAGTTCCCTCGTGTCCGGGGAGATGTTGAACACCGCCCAATGACCAAACGTTCCGCTCGGCGCGTCAGGATCCTGAACGACGAGAACGAGGCTCTTTGCTTCGTCCGGCACTCCAGACCATTTCAGCGGCGGCGATACGTTTTTGCCGTCTCGTGTGTATCTTTCGGGAATTTGTCCGCCTTCGGCAAAGGCGGCACTGCTAAGGGCAAGTGGCATGGTTCACTCCTTCCGGCGAAGTTGATCGCAGCGACGCGCAGGGCAGCTATTTGTTGGTCCGCATTTTTTGTCTTGGATCGATCCCGCCAGCGGCGGTCGTGTCGTTTTCGATGTCACCTTCGACCGTGTTCTCGCCTTCAAGCTCGAACTCTTCGCCTTCCTTGATCGTTCCCTTGGAAGTCCCGATACCAGGATTGTTCGCCAAGTCGGCATCGCTCGGTTTCTTCCATTTCGGATGTTTGGTTCCGGTCATGAGAAAACTCCTTCGACGGGGATTGCAGTTTTGAAATCGCAGACCGGATAGTTCGTTCCGGTTCCACGCCTCAGCTTCTTCATTGGTTCGCCGCGCGCCGGCTAAAGCCCGAACGGGTAGGTGTCGGGAACGCCGGTTCTTGCATGCTCCGGGCCAAGCGGCGTCACTGCCGCGGTTTTGTCGAACCATAGGAACGCGTCGAACTGCCGTGGCAGGGAAGCGTCCGCATAGTGGCTGCCCAGCTCGGTTTCCGGCCGGTAGATCACCCCGATGAATCGCTCCAGCCTGCGTTCCAGCAGCCGCTCACGCAGCGTTGTGTCGCGCCCGAGGTCGAGCAGGAACCGCGACACAAGGGAATCGTGGCAAAGCCGTTCGTAGCTGTCGGCGTGCGACGCGCGAATTTGCTTCACCTCCATTTTGCCGTCCCAGTCGCTGGCGGCCGCTACAGTGCCGGAATGCGTGCCCATACCGATCAGCGCTGCCTCATCCCCGAAACGCTGC
>NZ_RZTF01000053.1:24105-24979 GCF_004023175.1 Mesorhizobium sp. M7A.F.Ca.MR.362.00.0.0 | reverse complement strand
TGTCCAAATACAATTACGGGCTCGCCGGCAATTCCAGCCACATCCACAATTCGCTGTGGAGCGCCGATGGCAAGACGCCGCTGTTCTTCGACAAGGCGGCCGACTGGACGCTGTCGACGCTTGGCCAGCAATGGGCCGCCGGCCAGCTCAAATACGCCAAGGAATTCACCTGGTTCCTGGCGCCCTACATCAACTCCTACAAGCGCTTCCAGGCCGGCACCTTCGCGCCGACCAAGATCATGTGGAGCGAGGATAACCGCACCGCCGGCTTCCGCCTGTGCGGCGAGGGCACCAAGGGCATCCGCATGGAATGCCGCATCGGCGGCGCCGATCTGAACCCGTATCTTGCGTTTGCTGCGCTGATCGCCGCCGGCCTTGCCGGCATCGACGAGAAGCTGGAATTGCAGAAGCCGTTCGTCGGCGATGCCTATCAGGCATCGCGCCTGCCGGAGATCCCAAAGACGCTGCGCGATGCCACCGAGACGCTTGCGAAGTCGAAGATGCTCAAGCAGGCGCTCGGCGAGGATGTGCTCGAACACTATGTCCACACCGCAAAGTGGGAGCAGCTCGAATACGACCGCCGCATTACGGATTGGGAACTGCACAGAGGATTCGAACGGTATTAGTTGTCGACCGTTCGCGCCGCCTCTCACCCTTACCCTCTCCCGTGAAGAACGGGGAGAGGGGTGCCGGCAGGCGGATGAGGGGCAGCGCCAGCCCATACGATTTATGATGTAGAATACGAGGACTTACAAAATGACCGAGACGGTCAAACTCATATCCCCCATCGACGGCTCGATCTATGCCGAGCGGCCGATCGCGACCGACCAGGCGATCAATGCCGCGGTCGAGCGTGCCAAGGCGGCGCAAGAGA
>NZ_RZTF01000053.1:16895-24095 GCF_004023175.1 Mesorhizobium sp. M7A.F.Ca.MR.362.00.0.0 | reverse complement strand
AAGAGAAATGGGCTGAGACGCCAATCGTCGAGCGCGGCAAGTACATGCTCGCCATGCTGGAAGCGCTGGTCGCGATATCAGACGAGATCGTGCCGGAGATTGCCTGGCAGATGGGGCGGCCCGTACGCTACGGCGGCGAGTTCGGCGGCGTCAGGGAACGCACCACCTATATGGTCGAGATCGCCGAGCAGGCGCTCAAGTCGGTGCCTGCCTCCAACCCGAAGGACGGCTTCCGCCGTTATGTGAAGAAGGACCCGCTCGGCGTGGTCATGGTGATCGCGCCGTGGAATTATCCCTATCTCACCGCCGTCAACACCATCGTGCCGGCGCTGATGGCCGGCAACACCGTCATCCTCAAGCATGCGGCGCAGACGCTGCTGGTCGGCGAGCGCTTCCAACATGCTTTTGACGGAGTGGGTCTGCCCAAGGGCGTGTTCCAGAATGTCGTGCTGAATCACGCCCAGACCGAAAGGCTGCTCGGCTCGGGCAAGATCGACCATGTCAATTTCACCGGTTCGGTCGGTGGCGGCCGCGCCATCGAAAAGGCTGCGGCCGGCACCTTCATGACGCTCGGCCTCGAACTCGGCGGCAAGGACCCGGCCTATGTGCTGCCTGACGCCAAGATGGATCATGCGGTCGCCAATCTGGTCGACGGCGCCTTCTACAATTCCGGCCAGTGCTGCTGCGGCATCGAGCGCGTCTATGTGCACGAGAAGGTCTATGACGAATTCGTCGAAGGCTTCATCGCCGAGACCAAGAACTATGTCGTCGGCAATCCGCTCGACCAGGCGACGACGATGGGGCCGATGGCGCAGGCGCGCTTCGCCGACCTGATCCGTGAACAGAAGGCCGAGGCACTGCGCAAGGGCGCGGTGGCGCACATCGACATGAAGGTGGCTAACGACAAGGCCGGTTCGCCCTATCTGGCGCCGGAGGTGCTGACCAATGTCGATCATCAGATGAGCGTCATGCGCGAGGAAAGCTTTGGCCCGATCGTCGGCATCATGAAGGTGCGCAACGACGAAGAGGCGATCGCGCTGATGAACGACAGCCCCTACGGACTGACCGCTTCGATCTGGACGCGCGATACCGAGCATGCCGTGGCGATCGGCAACCGCGTCGAGACCGGCACGGTGTTCATGAACCGCTGCGACTACCTCGATCCGGCACTGGTCTGGACCGGCGTCAAGGACACCGGCAAGGGCGCGGGCTTGTCGGCCATCGGCTATGACAATCTCACCAGGCCGAAATCATTCCATCTGCGCGAAGCCATCTGATTTATTGAAAGACAAAAATGTCCAAGCTGATCTCCAAATGGAACTACCCCACCACCGTCCGCTTCGGCGCCGGCCGCATCAAGGAATTGCCTGAGGTGCTGGCGGCCACCGGCATCAAGCGGCCGTTGTTCGTCACCGATCCTGGACTGGCGAAACTGCCGGTCGTCGCCTCGACCCTAGAGATCCTCGACGATGCGAAGGTCCCTTACGGCGTTTTCTCCGAGGTCAGGCCGAACCCGGTCGAATCCAACCTGACCGCCGGCATCGCCGTGTTCAAGAAGGGCAAGCATGACGGCGTCATCGCCTTCGGCGGCGGCTCGGCGCTCGATCTCGGCAAGCTGATCGCCTTCCAGGCCGGGCAGGTCAGGCCGGTGTGGGATTTCGAGGATGTCGACGACTGGTGGACGCGCGCCAATTCGGATGCCATCGCGCCGATCATCGCCGTGCCCACCACCGCCGGGACCGGATCGGAGGTTGGCCGCGCCGGCGTCATCACCAATGAGGCGACGCACACCAAGAAAGTCATCTTCCATCCCAAATTGTTGCCGGCTATCGTCATTGCCGATCCGGAGCTTTCGGTCGGCATGCCGGGCTTCATCACCGCCGGTACCGGCATGGATGCGCTGGCCCATTGCCTCGAAGCCTATTGCGCGCCCGGCTACCATCCGATGGCCGACGGCATCGCCGTCGAAGGTGTGAGGCTGGTCTTCGAGAACCTGCCGAAGGCCTATGCCAACGGCGGGGATCTCGTTGCGCGCGCCCATATGATGAGCGCCGCCGCCATGGGCGCCACCGCCTTCCAGAAAGGGCTCGGCGCCATCCATTCGCTGTCGCATCCGGTCGGTGCGCTCTACGACACCCATCACGGTATGACCAACGCGGTGTTCATGCCCTATGTTCTGGCCTTCAACCGGGATTCCATCGAGGAGCGTATCGGCCGGCTCGCCGCCTATTGCGGCATCAAGGGAGGCTTCGACGGCTTCGCCAAAGCCATCATCAAGCTTCGCAAGGAACTGAAGGTGCCGCATGCACTGCCCGGCCTTATCAAGGGGCTCGACATGGACAAGAAGCGTAAGACGCTGATCGCCGATATGGCGGTGGTCGATCCGACTGCCGGCGGCAACCCGGTCAAGCTGACCAAGAAGGCGGCGCTGACCTTGCTCGAAAACGCCATCGCCGGCACGGTCTGAGGCGTTTTCCGCGCCGCAAAGTGATCTGAAAAGGGGCTATGAAAACAAGGGGGAGGATGACGGGCAAGGCAAAAACTAGTTAGCCGGAAAAAGAATCGCGGAGCGATTGCTACATCAGGTTAAAAAGAGTTTACTTTTTCGCACTGCGAGCAGCCGCTTTCACAAAGCTTTCATCTGGCTGTCACATGAAAACGATACCGCATCGCAGGCGTCCAACGGCGTCAGTTCAACGGAGAGAACACATGTTCAAATTCACGGGGAAAGTGCTTTCCCTTTCGGCCGCGGCGCTTTTCGCGTCGACGGTGATTTCGTCCGCGGATTCGCTGGACGATCTCGTCAAGGCCGCCAAGGCGGAAGGCCAGCTCACCACCATCGCGTTGCCGCATGACTGGTGCGGCTACGGCGACGTCATCGCAGGCTTCAAGGCGAAGTATCCGGAAATCACCGTCAACGAACTTAATCCCGATGCCGGTTCCGGCGACGAGATCGAGGCCATCAAGGCCAACAAGGACAACAAGGGCCCGCAGGCGCCTGACGTCATCGACGTGGGCCTGTCGTTCGGCCCGACCGCAAAGGCCGACGGCCTGATCCAGCCCTACAAAGTGTCGACCTGGGATTCGATCCCTGACAGTGCCAAGGATGCCGACGGCTTCTGGTACGGCGACTACTACGGCGTGCTCTCGTTCATGGTGAACAAGGATCTGGTCAAGGAATCGCCGACCGACTGGGCTGACCTCTTGAAGCCGGAATTCGCCAACGCAGTCGCCCTTGCCGGCGATCCGCGCGTTTCGAACCAGGCCATCCAGGCTGTCTACGCTGCGGGCCTTTCCGGTGGCGCGGCTGCTGGTGACGCCGCCGGGACCGCTGGCCTCGACTTCTTCAAGAAGCTCAACGCCGCCGGCAATTTCGTTCCGGTTGTCGGCAAGCCGGCAACGCTTGCCCAGGGCCAGACCCCAATCCTTATCAACTGGGACTACAACGCGCTCGCCGGCCGCGATACGCTGAAGGGCAACCCGCCCGTCGACGTCATCGTGCCGAAGACTGGCGTGGTCGCGGGCGTCTACGTGCAGGCGATCAGCGCCTACGCGCCGCACCCGAACGCTGCCAAGCTGTGGATGGAATACCTTTATTCCGACGAGGGCCAGATCGGCTGGCTGAAGGGCTATTGCCACCCGATCCGCTTCAATGATCTCGCCAAGAACGGCAAGATCCCGGCTGATGTGCTGGCCAAGCTGCCGCCGGCAGAATCCTATGCCTCGGCTGCGTTCCCGACGCTCGACGAGCAGGCCAAGGCCAAGGAAGCTATCAGCAAGAACTGGGACGCCACCGTCGGCGCCAACGTCAAGTAAGATTTGTAATCCACCGGGCGGTCGCGAGGCCGCCCGGCACACTCTATAAGACGGTGGCCCCGGCGCATGACCGATCTATCGCTTTCAAATCAGGCATTTGCCACCAAGCCGGCGCCACCGAAGGTGACGGCCGCCTTCCGCCTTCCGACGCAATGGATCGGTGTGGCGCCGTTCTTCATCTTCGCCCTGATGTTTTTGATCCTGCCCACGCTCTATCTCGTGTTGGGGGCATTCCGGAACAGTGAGGGCGGGTTCACGCTCGACAATATCGTGCAGTTGGTCACCGACCCGTCGATCAGCCATTCCTACTGGTCTTCGATCAAGATCAGTTTCTGGTCGGCCATCATCGGGGCGTTTGCCGGGCTCGCCATCGCCATCGCAATCGTGCGCGGCGGACTTCCACCCTGGACGCGCTCGGCAACACTTACCTTCTCGGGCGTTGCTTCGAATTTTGCCGGCTTGCCGCTCGCCTTCGCGTTCCTTGCTACTCTAGGCCGTGTCGGAATTGTCACGACGCTTCTGCGTGACGTGCTCAACATCAACATCTACGCGATGGGCTTCAATTTTCTCACCACGACAGGTCTGATCGCCGTCTATCTGTTCTTCCAGATACCGCTGATGGTGGTCATCATCGTGCCGGCGATCGACGGCTTGAAGAAAGAATGGGGAGAGGCTGCCGCCACGCTCGGCGCCACGCAGGCGCAATATTGGCGCATGGTGGTCATCCCGGTGATATGGCCGAGTTTCCTCGGTACGGTCATCCTGTTGTTCGCGAACGCCTTCGGCGCGATCGCCACCGCCTATGCGTTTGCCGGTCCGACGCTCAACATCGTTCCGATCAAGCTCTACTCGCAGATGAATGGCGACGTGCTGCACAACCCTCAGCTCGCTTATGCCATAGCCTTCGGCATGATCGTCATCACCGGGTTGGCGAATGTCTTCTACATCTGGTTTCGGACGCGGTCCGAAAGGTGGCTCAAATGAAGTCGGGCAAGTTCTGGGCCTGGGTCGTCTTTATTGTCGGGGCCGCGTATTTCTTCATTCCGCTGATGGCAACTGTCGAGTTCTCGCTGCGCATGCGCCGCGGCGTCCACTCGTTCGACGCCTATCAGGTTGTACTGGGCGACGCGCGCTTCCAGTCAACCTTCCTGTTTTCAGTCATCGCGGCGGTCTTCACGATCATCCTGGGAGTGCTGATCGTGGTGCCGGCGGCGTACTGGATTCGGCTGCGCCTGCCGCAGCTGCGGCCGATCGTCGAGTTCATCACCCTTTTGCCGCTGGTCATTCCGGCAATCGTCATCGTCTTCGGCTATATCAGGATGTATGGTTCGAATTCACCGTTGCCGTTCCTGGCGAGCAATTGGGGTGCGAATGCGTTGCTTGTCATTGGTTATACGACGCTGTCTCTGCCTTACATGTACCGGGCTGTCGACACCGGTCTGCGCACCATTGATGTACGCACCCTGACGGAAGCCGCGCAAATTCTGGGCGCCGGCTGGGGCACGATCATCACCCGCGTGATCATGCCCAATGTGCTGATTGCCGTGCTGTCGGGAGCCTTCCTGACTTTCGCCATCGTGATCGGCGAGTTCACCATGGCCAGTCTGCTCAGCCGTCCGGCATTCGGCCCGTATCTGCAGAATATCGGCGCGAACCGCGCCTATGAACCAGCCGCCCTTGCGGTGATCGCCTTCGCCATCACGTGGGGCTGCATGTCGCTGATCCAGATCCTGTCCCGCTTCGCGCCGAAATCGGCGAACCGTCCGAACTGAAAGTCAAAGCCATGGCCGACCCATTCCTCTCCATCCAGCACGTTCGAAAATCCTTCGGCGCCACAACGGTGGTCGAGGACTTCAATCTTGACGTCGAGCGCGGCGAATTCGTCTCCTTCCTCGGCCCGTCCGGCTGCGGCAAGACCACCGTGCTGCGCATGGTGGCGGGCTTCGAGGAGCCGAGCGCCGGCACGATCGTCGTCGGCGGCAAGGACATTACGAGGTTGAAGCCCAACCAGCGCAATGTCGGCATGGTGTTCCAGGCCTATGCGCTGTTTCCCAACCTGACCGTGGCGCAGAACATCGGCTTCGGCCTGAAGGTCGCCGGCATGCCGAGGGCGGACATCGATGCCCGTGTCGCCGAGATGCTCGGCATCATCAAGCTGCCGCAGATGGCGGATCGCTATCCCTATCAGCTCTCGGGCGGCCAGCAGCAACGCATCGCGCTGGCCCGCGCCATCGCGCCGAAGCCGAAGCTCTTGCTGCTCGACGAGCCGCTGTCGGCGCTCGATGCCAAGGTGCGCGTGTCGCTGCGCGAGGAAATCCGCTCGATCCAGAAGAAGCTCGGCATCACCACTATCTTTGTCACGCACGACCAGGAAGAGGCGCTGTCGATCTCCGATCGCATCGCCGTCATGTATGGCGGCAAGGCCGAGCAGGTCGGCACGCCGTTCGAGATCTACAACCGCCCGGCGACCAAGTTCGTCGCCAACTTCGTCGGCACGCTGAACGTGCTCGAAGGCACCGTCACCGATGCCGCCGCAGGCACGGTGCGGGTCAATTCCGAACAGGTTTCGCTCAAGGGCAAGCTCAACGGCTCCAAATCAGGCGACACGCTGTCGCTGGCGCTGCGTCCGGAAGCGATTTCGCTGGGCCGTCAGCCCGGCCGTGACTCCAGCCTTTCGGGAGAAATTTCCGAAGTGCATTTTCTCGGCTCGGTCATCCGGGTTCGCGTCGGCATCGGCGGCAACACGGTCTCGCTCGACACCTTCAACAGCCCGGCAACGCCGCCGCCCGCTGTTGGTGAAAAGGCTGAGATCTCGTTCTCGTCGAGCGACATGCTGGTGCTGCACTAGGCTGATGCGCTTGCTCAAAATGAATGGCTGCATCCCGGTCTGCGAAGACGGGAGATGCTTCCGTCCGCGTGGCATGGGCTGCAATGCAGGGAAGTCCGTGTTTAAGCGACCCCTCTATCGGTGATTTCGATATCGGTGCGGTCGGCGCATTTGTCGATTTGGCAGGGCATCGGTGGAAGGCAATTCGAGGCATATTCCCATCGGCTCGAGCTTGCTGGCCAATCAACAGTTTCCAGCCGCTTTGCCACTGCCAGCGTCTCGCATCCCGGCTATAACAGCCCATGGCTCTTTTCGAACTCACCCTTGTCCTGCTGTTGATCGCCGTTGCGCTGACGGCGCTGTCGCGGCGCGTACAGGTTCCCTATCCCTCTTTGCTGGCGCTGGCCGGGGTGGCCATCGCCTTCGTGCCTGGCGTGCCGACCATAGAGATCGATCCGGAACTGGCGCTAGCCCTGTTCATCGCGCCGGTGCTGCTCGATGCCGCCTATGATACCTCGCTGCGCGATCTCAACCGCTACAGGGTGCCGCTTGTGCTG
>NZ_RZTF01000053.1:11868-16885 GCF_004023175.1 Mesorhizobium sp. M7A.F.Ca.MR.362.00.0.0 | reverse complement strand
TGCTGGCGCTTGGCGCCGTCCTTTTCACGACAGCGACGGTCGCACTTGCCGGCTGGGCGATGGCAGGCCTGCCGATCGCCGCGGCCATAGCGCTTGGCGCCATCGTGGCGCCGCCCGATGCGGTTGCGGCATCGGCCGTGCTTGGCCAGTTCAAGGTGCCGCACCGCATCACTGCCATTCTGCAAGGCGAGAGCCTGCTCAACGACGCCACCGCCTTGCTGATCTACCGGATGGCGATTTCGGCGGCAGCAGGTTCCATTCTGCTGAGCAGCGCCGTTCCGATGATCCTGCTGTCCACGCTCGGCAGCCTTGCCGCCGGCTACCTGCTTGGCCGGGTGTCTCTGATGACGCTGGGCCGGATCGAGGACCCGGCGAGCGGCACTGTGGTGCAATTTGCCGGCACATTCGGGGTCTGGATCCTGGCCGACAGGATCGGACTGTCGGCCATCATCACCATAGTCGTCTATGCTATGACGATCGCGCGCACAGCGCCGCGCCGCATGCCGGCCAGAAACCGCATCAGTTCTTATTCGGTCTGGGAAACGGCTGTCTTCGTGCTCAACGTGCTGGCTTTCGTGCTGATGGGCCTGCAGGCGCGTACGATCGTCGGCCGGCTTGCCGGGCAGGGGCAGACCGATGCGTTCGTCCTGGCCGGGACAGTGCTTGCCATCGTCATCGTCTCACGCCTCATCTGGGTGCTGGGGTGCGGCGCGATCATCAGGTGGTTTGGCCGTTTCGGCGTGGCTGATCGTCAGCGTGACGCTCCGTCGTTTCGTGGCGGCGTGCTGATCGGCTGGTGCGGGATGCGCGGTTTGGTGACGCTTGCGGCGGCATTCGCCCTGCCGACTGACTTCCCGGCCCGCGACCCGATCGTGCTCGCTGCCTTCACGGTTGTGCTCGGCACGCTGGTGCTGCAAGGCATGAGCCTGAAGCCGCTGCTGCGCCTGCTGAACCTCGACCCTGACGAAACCGTCGACCGTGAGGTTGCGCAGGCACGCGTTGTGGTCATGCAGGCCGCGCTCGACATATTGAGCGGCAAGACATCGGACGCTGCGGCCGCGGTGCGCGAGCAATATGCCGCTCAACGCAAGATTGCCAAAAATCCCGACGATGCCCAGGCGGCGACCGAATATGACCGCTTGCGTCTTTATGCGATCAAGAGCCAGCGCGATGCGCTGGAGGAATTGCGCCGCAACGGGACGATTGGCGACGAAGCCTATCATCGCCTTGAGGAAGAGATCGACTGGACCGAACTGGCGGCGTCGCCACCCGGCCGTTTCCAGCCGCTGAATACATAAGGCATCGCACGCCGTTTTCCGGCGCACGGAAGATATCGAAGTGCTTCGGGATCGGTGCATGATCCCGGTGAAGGGCAAGGCTGGTCCAAGCCACGTCCATTCTCCTGCACATTGCCACCGTGGCATCGAACCGTTACTGCCAACACGAAATTGAGCCGGATAAGCAATGAAGCTGGTCAGCTACAACATCCAGTACGGGTTCGGCGGCGACGGCCGCTACGATCTTTCACGCGCCGCGCGCATCGTTGCCGGCGCCGACATCATTGCGCTGCAGGAAGTCGAGCGGCACTGGCAACGCAGCAATTACGACGACCAGCCGGAGCTGCTTTCCCGTCTGCTGCCCGAACATCACTGGGTCTACGGCCCGGCCTTCGACATGGACGCCAGCGAAAGGCGCGACGGCCGTCTGGTCAATCGGCGCCGCCAGTTCGGCACCATGCTGCTGTCGAAACTGCCGATCGTCTGGTCGCGGCTGCATGCGCTGCCAATGCGCCGCACGCAGCGGCCGCTCAACACCCGCAACGCCGCGCTTGAATGCATGATCCGCACGCCGGCAGGGCCGGTGCGGGTGTTGTCGCTGCATCTCGCCCACATCGCGGCCGAGGAGCGGCTGGAGCAGATCGACTACCTCATGGCCGAGCATCGCCGGGCACCGTCCGATGGCGGACCGTGGAGCGGCGTCGACGACGAGCCCACGCGCAATTGGACCAGCGGCGAAGCGGAGCCGGAAAACCCGCTGGCGGCGATCTGGATGGGTGATTTCAACATGGAGCCGGACAGCGCCGAGTATCGCCGCATCGTCGGCAGCACGCCCTACCATAGGGGTGCCGCCTATCTCAGCGGTTTCGTCGATGCCGCCGCCGTTGCCGGGGAGCCGGTTCCGGACTTCCACACCCATGTGAAGACCATCGACGGCAGGCTGGCAAAGCGCCGGCTCGACCATTGCTTCGTCGGCGGCATGTTCGCCGGGCGGGTGCGTTCGATCAGTGCCGACATCGGCGAGGTTGCCTCGGATCATTTTCCGCTGCGGGTCGACATAGACCTGGAAACGCCCGGCATCGCCACATGACGCTTTTCGTCTTCTTCGCAGTGCTTGCCGCCGCCGCCATGCACGCGATCTGGAACGCGCTGGTCAAGGTCCATCTCGACCGCTTCCTGTCGATCACGCTGATGACGCTCGGCATGGGCGCTGCGGCACTCGTGGTGCTGCCCTTCGTCGAAGTGCCGAAGGCGGAAGTGTGGCCCTACATCATCGCCTCCGTCGTTTTCCACATGGGCTACCGGACCTTCCTGATCGGCGCCTACAAGGCCGGCGATTTCGCCCAGACCTATCCGCTGGCGCGCGGCACCGCACCTCTGCTCTCAGCCTTCGGCGGCATGTTCGTCGTTGCCGAGATTCCCGGCCCGTTCGCCATGCTCGGCATCTTCCTGTTGTCGGCCGGCACGCTGGTGATGTCGTTTCGTGGCGGCGCGCATCTGGAAAAACTCAATCTGCGCGCGGTTGGCTTCGCGCTCGGCACTTCCATCTTCATCGCCAGCTATACGCTGTCGGACGGCAGTGGCGCGCGGCTGGCGGCAACCGCGCAGAGCTATGCCGCCTGGCTGTTCATCTGCGATGCTTTTGGCGCGTTGGTGCTGTGCCTCATCTTCCGCGGGCCGAAGGCGCTGCCGGTGTTGGCGCGCGACTGGAAGGCAGGGTTGTTCACCGGCGTACTCAGCGGCGCCGCCTATTGGATCGTCATGTGGGCGATGACCAAAGCACCGATCGCTTCGGTGGCCTCGCTGCGCGAAACCTCGATCCTGTTTGCCATGATGATCTCGGTCTTCGCTCTCGGCGAAAAAATGACCGGCTGGCGCGGTGCCGCTGCGCTCAGCATCGTGGCCGGCGTCGTCGCGCTGAGGCTTGGTTAGGCGCCGCTCAGGTCAGGACGGTCATCACCTGGCCACGTCGTTCCGGACTGAAGCGGATGACGACGATGATGCAGACGGCGACCACGCCTGCGAACAGCGCCAGGGCATAGCCATAGCTGCCTCCGGCGCTTTCAGCGATTCCTGCTTGATAGGGGCCGCCATAGGACGCGGCGAGATTGCCCGCCTGATAAATAAAGCCGGGCAAGGTCGCCCGCACCGCTCCGGGCGAAAGCTCGTTGAGGTGCACGGGGATGACGCCCCAGGCACCCTGGACCGCGACCTGCATGACGAAGGCGCCGATGGCAAGCATGAACGGCGTGGTCGAGTAGGCCCATAGCGGGATGGACGGCAAGGCGATCAGGCATGCCAGCGTGATGGCGTTGACGCGGCCGATCTTCTCCGACAGCGCGCCGAAGGCCAGGCCGCCGACGATGGCGCCGATATTGGCGACGATGGTGATCCAGCTCACCGTATGCGGATCGAAGCCGTGCTGCTTCTTCAGGAAGGTAGGGTAGAGGTCCTGCGTGCCATGACTGAAGAAATTGAAGAACATCATCAGGACGACGGCATAGAGCGCGACGCCCCAGTGCTTCTGCAGCGTTTCCCACATGCCCGGTCTTGCGGTCTTTTGCGCTTCGACGAAGGCCGGCGATTCCGGCACATGCGAGCGGATGAAGAGCACGATCAGCGCCGGCACGAAGCTGAGCAGGAACATGGCGCGCCAGCCGATCGTGTAGCCGCCGATCGTCTGCTGATAAAGCAGGCCATAGACCACCGCCGCCAGCAGATAGCCGGCCGGATAGCCGCATTGCAGGATGCCGGAGACCATGCCGCGTGCGCTCGGCGGAATGGATTCCATGGCCAGCGAACTGCCCAGCCCCCATTCGCCGCCCATGGCGATGCCGAACAAAGCACGCAGGGCGAGGAATATGCCGAGATTGGGCGAGAAGGCGGCCAGCGCGCCGATCACCGAATAGCTTACGATGTTGAGCATGAGGATCGGCTTGCGCCCGTATTTGTCGGCAAGCATGCCGAAGAAGAACGCGCCGATGAAGCGTGTGGCCAAGGTCAGGAACAGCGCCTTGGAGACCGCGGGCACGTCGGCGTGGAATTCGGTCGCGATATCGGTGAGCAGGAATGTCAGAAGGAAGAAATCGAAAGCATCGAGCGTCCAGCCCAGGAATGAGGCGAGGACAGTCTTCTTCTGCTGCGAATTAAGGGGCAAATCTTCCTCCATCATCAATGGGGGAATTATCGGCCAGTTCAGGGAAGACGGTGGTCACTTTTTCGCGCGGTACATTTGATCGAACGCCCGCTGGAATGTCGGAAGGTGCGACCGGTGCCATCTGTCGATGAACTCGATCGTGGTTTGAGGATGAGGTCTAGATTTCGAGATCAAACACCGTCAGTCCGTCCGTGCCGCCTTCCAGGGCAGCGACCAGGCGCGCGCCGGCGCGCTGGTGCGCTTCATGCACAAGATAGGCATCGCGCGCGGCAGCATCGCGGAAATCGATGGTGAAGCCGTGGGTGAAGTCGCGTGCGAACGGCTCCGGGCTGACATTGGCGCTGAATTTTACGGCGTCCATGCCGTCGATCACCTGTCGAAGCGCATCGAGATCGGCATGGATCGCCATGCGCTCGGCGGCGGCAACATCGTTGCGGAATCTAGCGAAAACACAGTGCCTGATCATATCTTACCCCTCAGTGGCTAAGCAGCCCGGTTTCCGGAAAACACCGCCGGCGGCAGCGGCTCGCGGCCAAGGACCAGGTCGGCGCCCTTTTCACCGACCATAATGGTCGGTGAAAAG
>NZ_RZTF01000053.1:0-11858 GCF_004023175.1 Mesorhizobium sp. M7A.F.Ca.MR.362.00.0.0 | reverse complement strand
ATCTCGTCATGGCCCATGCGGCAGGTGCCGACCGGATGGTGGTCGGTCTTGGAACTGCGGCAGGCATAGTCGAACAGCTCGTCGTCGCTGGCGAGTGACGGGCCGGGCAGAACCTCGCGCAGCACGTAAGGGGCAAGCGCCTTCTGCCGCATGATCTCGCGGGCCAGCCGCAGCCCCTTGATCGACATGGCGCGGTCATAGGGATCGGACCAGTAGTTCGGATCAATCAGCGGGTGGTCGGCCGGGTCGGCGCTCTTCAGCCGCACCGTGCCGCGCGAGCGCGGCCGCAGGAAAGCCGAGTTCAGGGTGACGCCGGGGTTTTTCAGCTTCTCGACGCCGGCTTCGATGCCGGAGCCCAGACCGAGATGAAACTGGATGTCGGGCGAGGCGGCTGTCGGGTCGGCGTACCAGAAGCCGCCGGTCTCGAACAGGCTGGAGGCCACCGGCCCCTTCTTCAGCAGCAGATATTGCAGGCCGGCCCAGGCCGTGCGGTGCAGCTTGGCGTAGTTGTCATAGGTGTGATCGCCGGTGCATTCGGCGATGACGAACAGATCGAGATGGTCCTGCATGTTGGAGCCGACGCCGGGCAGGTCGTGCACCGGCGTGACGCCGACCGACTTCAGATGGTCCGCGGGGCCGATGCCCGACTGCATCAGAAGTTTCGGCGAGCCGATGGCGCCGGACGAGACGATCACCTCGCGTTCGGCGCGCAGGATTTTCTTCTCGCCGCCCGGCCTGTCGACCACCTCGACGCCGATGGCGCGGCCCTTCTCGACGACGATGCGCGTCACCAGCACATCGGTTCGGACGGTCAGGTTCTTGCGGGCGCGGATCGGCTTCAAATAGGCGACTGAAGCGGACGAGCGCCGGGCATCCTTCTGGGTCAGCTGGTAGTAGCCGACGCCTTCTTGGGCAGCGCCGTTGAAGTCCGGGTTGAAGGGGATGCCTATCTCCTGGCCGGCACGGAAATAGGCTTCGCAGATCGGCAACGGCGCAATCGGGTTCGAGACGCCGAGCGGCCCCTGGTCGCCGTGAAAATCGTTGGCGTAGCGCTGGTTGTTCTCAGCGCGTTTGAAATAGGGCAACACATCGCGATAGCCCCAGCCGGCGAGGCCCTCTTCCTTCTCCCAGGCGTCGTAGTCGCGGGCGTTGCCGCGTGTATAGATCTGGGCGTTGATGGACGAGCCGCCGCCGACAACCTTGGCCTGCGTGTACCAGAAGACGCGATCCTTCATGTGCTTCTGCGGCACGGTCGACCAGCCCCAGGAGGCGATGCCTTTGGTCATCTTGGCGAAGCCTGCCGGCATGTGGATGTAGGGATGCCAGTCCTTACCGCCAGCCTCCAGCAGCAGGACCGAATTTGCCGGATTCTCGCTCAGCCGGTTGGCCAGAACGCAGCCGGCCGGACCGGCGCCCACGATGATGTAGTCGGTCATGACACTGTCCACTTACAGCCGCGGCACGGAGAGCGCACCGTCGACATTGATGATCGAGCCGGTCGAAAAGCCGAGTTTTCCGCCAGCGAGTGTTGCCACCACCGCGCCGATGTCCGATGCTTCGCCCCAGCGCTTTGCCGGCACCAGACCGCCGTCGATGAGGGCGTCATATTTGGCGGTCACGCCTGATGTCATATCGGTGCGGATGATGCCTGGCCGGACCTCGAACACGCCGATATTTTCGGGCGCAAGCCTAAGCGCCAAGTTCTTCACCCACATTGAAAGGCCGGCTTTCGAGATGCAATAGTCCGGCCGCTCCGGCGATGCCATTTCGGCGCTGACCGAGGTGATGGTGATGATCGACCTCTGGTGATCGCCTGGCGCAGCCAGCATCGCCTTGGCCACGGCTTGGCTGAGGAACACGGTGCCGCGCAGATTGATGCCGAGCGTGCGGTCGAAATTCTCCGGCTTGAGGTCCAAGAGGTCACCGCGCACCACGGCGCCGACGCCGGCATTGTTGACCAGGCAGTCGATGCGGCCGAAGGCGTTCGTTGCGGCGGCGACGAGGGCTGGATGGTCGTCGAGGTTGGCGATGTCACAACGCATATAGGTGAATTTTGAGCCGCGGGCGGCAATGGCGGCGGCAAGTTCGTCTGGAGCTTGGTCAGCAAGATCGGCGACCAGAATATCGAAGCCAGCATCGGCCAGCGCCTCGGCGCATGACAGTCCGATGCCGCGCGCGCCGCCGGTGACGATCGCGGAGGGGCGGGTCATTGGAGCTTAGCCTTGCGGATGTCAACGCTGCCCCTCATCGCCCTGCCGGGCACTTCTCCCCGTATAGTGACGGGGAGAAGTACGCTGTTATCGGCGGTTTCGCCAATCTCCAGCGTTGCAGAAAGAGCGCCGCGGTTGCGGCTAGCGGTCTTCTCCCCGTTCACGGGGAGAAGGTGCCGGCAGGCGGATGAGGGGCGGCGGCAACCGATCATGATAGTTCGCTCTTGCGAATATGCTCGGCCACCAGCAGCGCTTGTGCCGCGATCGACAGCGCCGGGTTCACAGCAGCCGAGTTCGGCAAAAAACTGCCGTCGACGACGAACAGGTTCCGGTGGTCGAAGGAGCGGCAGTAAGGGTCGAGCGCCGCCGTCGCCGGATCGTCGCCCATCTTTATCGTACCGCATTGGTGCGACGGCGTGCGTTTGTCGAAGGGGCGCGACAGCACTAGGGGATAGCCGCAGGCGCGGAAGTTCTCGCGCATCACCTTGGTCAGCCCGTCGAGCGACCGCATGTTGGAGCGCCGCCATTGCATGACGATGTCCTTGCCGTCGACCATGATGCGGCTTTCAGGATCGGGCAGATCCTCGCACATCAGGTACCAGTCGACGGCGTGGCCGGCCATGAAATCGAGCGCGAATCCCGGCGTGTATTTGACATTGGCCCGCAGCATGTTGCCGTCGATCTTGCCGAGCAACTGGACGTTCCCCAGCGGCTTGCCGCCCTTGCCGTCGGACAGGTAATAGTCGTTCAGCATCAAGGTCTTCTGATAGACGGCATCGTTGCGGCGGCGCGGGTCGATCGCCAGCATGGCGCTGGAATTGTGGTTCATGAAATTGCGGCCGACCTGGTCGGAGCGGTTGGCTAGGCCTTTGCCATCCGATGTGGGCGAGCGCAGCAGGATGACGGCGGAGTTGACCGCGCCGGCCGAGAGGATGACCAGCTTCGGCGATACTTTCTTCAGCTCGCCATTCTGCCGGTAGTGAATGGCTGATATCGTCGTGCCGTCTGGCGAGGCTTCGAGATATTCGACGTAAGCGCCGGTCTCGAGCTTGATGTTCTGGTCGGTCAGCGCAGCCGTCAGCGGACCCGTCTGCGCGTCGACCTTGCCCTGGCCGGTGTTGGGAAAAGCATCCCAGCCGGTCTTGCCCTCTTTCAGCCAGGTGTCGATGTCGACGCCGAGCGGCAGCGAGGCTGGATGCAGGCCGAGGCCCTTCAGCTCGGCGCGGGCGCGGGCGATCGGTGCCTCGTCGGGCACCGGCTTGTAGGCGTAGGGGACCGAATGGAACGGCTCGGTCGGATCCTCGCCCAGTGCACCGCGCACGCGAAACAGCTGTTCGGCTTTCGAATACCAGGGCTCGAATTCGTCATAGGTGAACGGCCATGCCGGAGAGACGCCGCCGAAATGCTCCATGGCCGCAAAGTCCTCCTTGCGGTAGCGGATCAGCACCGCGCCGTAGAACTTCGAATTGCCGCCGACATAGTAATAATTGCCGGGGTTGAAGGCGGCGCCGCCGGCCTCACGCCACATCTCCTTCGGCCTGTAATGGCCGTCGACGAAGATCGAGCGCGTGTCGCGCGCGTGCGGCGTCGCCGGCAACGGCTCGCCGCGCTCCAGCATCAGGATCGAGGCGCCGCTGCCGGCAAGGCCGGAAGCGATCGTAGCGCCGCCGATGCCGGAGCCGATGATGACGATGTCCGGATTTGTCATGGCCTAAATCGCGTCCCGACGCGCTTTAGTTTTTTGTTTTGATGCATGTCGTTGCCCCAAAACCGGATCCACTTTTGGGCGACATACATTAGCGAATACGGGTCTCGGTCGCCGGGTCGAAGAACACCGCCTTGGTCAGGTTGAAGGCAAGCGGCGTGTTGGTGCCCGGCTGGATGTTGGCGTCGGCGCGCAGCCGCGCCACCACGCCCTTGCCGCCGAGATTGGTGACGGCGAAAGTGTCCGAGCCGGCCGGTTCGACGACCTCGATGTGACAGTCGGCGGTGGCGATGTGCGAGGCGTTGCGCTCGGCACCTTCCGGATCGGTCAGGGCTTCGGGACGGACACCGAAGATGATCGGCTTGCCCTGGAATGCCGACAGGCCGGCCGGTGCATTGGCCATCGGCAGCGAGATCGGCTCTCGTGTTTCGCGCTGCAGCACGACGGACAGCGCGTTGCCTGACGTGCCGATCGTCGCCGGGATCAGGTTCATCGCCGGCGAGCCCATGAAGTCGGCGACGAAGAGGTTGGTCGGATTGTTGTAGATTTCAGCCGGGGTGCCGAACTGCTGCACCTCGCCATCGCGCATGACGGCGATCTTGGTGGCCAGCGTCATCGCCTCGATCTGGTCGTGGGTGACGTAGACGATGGTGGTGCCGGTGGTGGCATGCAGGCGCTTGATTTCGATGCGCATGTCGACGCGCAGCTTGGCGTCGAGGTTGGACAGCGGCTCGTCGAAAAGGAACAGTTTGGGGTCGCGCACCAGCGCCCGGCCCATGGCGACGCGCTGGCGCTGGCCGCCCGAAAGCTGGCTCGGCTTGCGCTGCAAGAGGTGGCCGATCTGCAGCACCTTGGCCACCTTGTCGATCGCCTTCTGGCGCTCCGCCGCCGGCACGCCGCGCATCTCCATGCCGAAGGAGATGTTTCCGGCCACCGTCATGTTGGGGTAGAGCGCGTAGCTCTGGAAAACCATGGCGATGTCGCGCTTGGAAGGATGCAGATCGTTGATGGTGCGGCCGTCGACCCGGATTTCGCCCGAGGTGATCGTCTCCAGGCCGGCGATGGTGTTGAGCAAGGTCGACTTGCCGCAGCCGGAAGGGCCGACCAGCACCAGGAAGCCGCCTTTCTCGAGCTCGACATCGATCCCCTTCAGGATCTCGACCTGGCCGAAGCGCTTCCTCAAACCATCAATTTCCAGAAAAGCCATCGGATTATCCTTTGACGGCGCCCGCCATCAGACCGCGCACGAAATAGCGGCCGGCGAGCACATAGACGAGAAGGGTGGGCAGTGCCGCGATCATCGCGGCGGCCATGTTGACGTTGTATTCGACGACGCCGGTCGACGTGTTGACGACGTTGTTGAGCGCCACCGTCATAGGCATCGCGTCGCCAGTGCCGGCGTAAGCCGAGGCGAACAGGAAGTCGTTCCAGATGTTGGTGAACTGATAGATGACGGTGACGACGAAGATCGGCATCGAGTTCGGCAGCATGATGCGGCGGAAGATCTGGAAGAAGGATGCGCCGTCGACCTGTGCCGCCTTGACCAGTTCGGTGGGGAACGCCTCGTAGTAGTTGCGGAAGAACAGCGTGGTGAAGCCGATGCCGTAGACGACGTGGACGAAAACCAGATTGACGGTCGGATTGCCGAGGCCAAAGCTGGTTCCCGTTGCATTCTGCAGCGTGACCCCGAAGCGGCCGAGGCTGCCGAGGATGGTCGCCATCGGCAGCAGCACCGACTGGAACGGGATGAAGCAGGCGAACAGCATCAGCCCGAACACCAGCGTTGCGCCGCGGAAACGCCATTTGGTCAGGACGTAGCCGTTAAGCGCGCCGAGCATCGTCGAGATCAGAACGGCCGGGATCACCATCTTGATGGAGTTCCAGAAATAGCCCTTGATGCCGGCGCAGGTGAGGCCGACGCAGGTCTCGCCCCAGGCCCAGCCAGGGGTCGAAGGTCGGCGCCCTGGGCAGCGCCAGCATGTTGCCGTTCTGGATCTCGTCCATGGTCTTGAACGAGGTCACCAGCATGACGAACAGCGGCATCAGGTAGAACAGCGCAAACAGCGCCAGCAGCCCGTAGATGACGATGCGGTTGATAACCTTGACGTTGACGCCGCCGGAGGCCTGGCGGGCGGGAATGGTGACGGCGCTCATCGCGGCTTCTCCCGCAGTTCCGAATAGAGATAGGGCACGATGATTGCGACGATGGTCATCAGCATGATCACCGCACTGGCCGAGCCGACGGCCATTTCGTTGCGCTTGAACGTGTACTCATACATGAAGTTGGAGGGCAGCCAGGCCGAGCCGCCGGGGCCGCCGCTGGTCAGGGCTACGACCAGATCGTAGGACTTGATGGCGAGATGCGCGAGCACGATGAAAGCCGACAGGAAGATCGGCCGCAGCAGCGGGATGACGATGCGGCGGTAGAGCTGGAAGGTGGTGGCGCCGTCGATCTGCGCCGCCTTCATGATCTCGCCGTCGATGCCGCGCAGGCCGGCCAGGAACATCGCCATGATGAAGCCGGAGGCCTGCCAGACGCCGGCAATGACCACCGTGTAGATGACGAAATCCTTGTTCTTGATCCAGTCGAAATGGAAGCTCGTCCAGCCCCATTGATGCAAGGTCTGCTCGAGGCCGAGGCCGGGATCGAGGAACCATTTCCAGGCGACGCCGGTGACGATGAAGGACAGCGCCATCGGGTAGAGATAGATCGGCCTCAGCACGCCTTCGCCGCGGATCTTCTGGTCGAGCAGGATGGCCAGGAACAGGCCGAGCGCCAGGCAGATGGCGATGTAGAGGAAACCGAAAATACCCATATTGGTGATCGACGTGTACCAGCTCGACGGCGGGTCGGTGTCGAAGGTCCAGCCCCACAGCCGCTGATAGGCGCGCGAGCCGGTCAGGACATAGGATGGAAAGGTCTTGGAATTGGTGAAGGACAGATAGATCGTCCACAGGATGAAGCCGTAGACGAAGACGATGGTGATGGCGAAGCTGGGCGCCAGCACGATCTTCGGCAATGCGTCCTGCAGGCGTGAGCGCACCGAGGCGCGTGGCCGCGCATGCTCCGGCGTCAGCTTGATCTGGCTTGTCGCTACCGTGCTCATGGGGCTCCTCCCGTCGACTCGCGGCCAACCAGCTTCGCGGATCCAAGTTCGCGGATCTGGGCCTTCCCCGCCGGAGCGGGGAAGGCGTTTTTGGCGCGTGGCGCTTACTTGGCGTCGTCGATCGCCTTGACCAGCTCGGTCACGGCCTCGTCCGAGGTCTTGATCTGACCATGGACGAATTTGGAGACGACATCCTTATAGGCATTGGCGACCGCCGGGGGCGCGCCATAGCCCTGGGCCAGCGAGCCGAACAGCGTGCCGCCTTCGTTGGCTGCCTTCAGGTCGGCGATGCCCTTCTTGCCGCAAGCGTCGAAGTCGGTGTCCGGAACGTCGGTGCGGGCCGGAACCGAACCCTTGACGACGTTGAAGGCCGACTGGAAGCTCTTCGACAGGGTGGCGGTGGCCAGCGCGACCTGGGCGGCCTTGCGGTCGTCCGGAACGTTGAACATGCCGAACATGTCGGAGTTGTAGATCACCGAGCCGTCGGTGCCCGGGAAGCGATAGCAGAGGAAGTCGGTGCCCGGCGTTTTCTTGGCGGCGTTGAACTCGCCCTTGGCCCAGTCACCCATGACCTGCACCAGGGCGTCGCCCTTGATGACCATGGCGGTGGCAAGGTTCCAGTCGCGGCCGGAAAAGTTGGGGTCGACATAGGTGACGAGCTTGGCCAAATTGTCGAACGACTTCTTCATCGTGTCGGACTTGAGCGAGGCGTCGTCGAGGTCGTTGAAGGCCTTCTTGTAGAACTCAGGTCCGCCGGTCGACAGCACGACGGAGTCGAACATGGTGGCTTCCTGCCAGTTCTGGCCGCCGAGAGCGAGCGGGATCACCCCTGCCGCCTTGGCCTTGTCGAGCAGGGCAACGAAGTCGTCGAAGGTCTTCGGCTCGGTGCCGCCGATCTTGTCCAGGACGGCCTTGTTGATCCACAGCCAGTTGACCGAGTGAACGTTGACCGGCGCCGCGACCCACTTGCCGTCATAGACCGAAAACTTCTGCAGGGCTGCCGGAACGGACTTGTCCCAGCCTTCCTTCTTCGCCGTTTCGGTCAGGTCGCCCATGACGCCGGCAGCGGCGTAGTCGAGCACGGTATAGCCGAGCATCTGCGAGGCGGTCGGATAATTGCCGGCCGCGACCATCGCCTTCAGCGCGGTCATGGCGGCATCGCCGCCGCCGCCGGCCACCGGCACGTCCTTCCAGGCATAGCCTTCCTTGGCCAGATCGCCCTTAAGGACGTTGAGAGCAGCCGCTTCGCCGCCCGACGTCCACCAATGCAGCATCTGCACTTCCTTGACGTCCTCGGCGTGGGCCGCGAAAGCCAGGCCGGATGCGAGAGCGGTTCCGATAAGCAGTTTGCGCAACATGTACTACCTCCCTTGTTGCATTACACGACCGGTGAAGCCCACCGGGTTCTTCTCAACTCAGCCGACCCACCACCCGGTGCGCAGGCCGCGATGAAACTGGATTGTCTTTTCCTCGGTATAGTCCTCGACGGCGCGTTTGCCGAGTTCGCGTCCGAGACCGGACTGCTTGTAGCCTCCGAAAGGCAGCTCGGGATAACCTTCCATGAATGTGTTCACCCAAACGGTTCCCGAACGCACTCCACGCGCGACCGACATGCAAGTGTCGATGCTGGCGCTCCACACGCCCGCCGACAAACCATAGGGCGTGTTGTTGGCGATGTGCAACGCCTTTTCAATCGATTCAAAAGTCAGCACCGAGAGCACCGGTCCGAACACTTCCTCGCGCGCTATGGCCATCTCCTCGGTGACGCCGCGGATGATGGTGGGATCGAGGTATTGGCCGACATTGGAGGCCAATTGCTTGCCTCCGCTGTAAACCTGGCTGCCGTCGCCTTCAGCGGCAGAAACATAGCCGGCCACCTTCTTCAGATGGCCGGACGAGATCATCGCGCCGACCTTGGTTTGGTCATCGAGCGGATCGCCGACCGTGACCCTGGCGGCAAGCGCCTTGACGGTGCTGAGAAAATCGTCGGCGATCGCCTCATGAACGATCAGCCGGCTCCCGGCATTGCAGCACTCGCCGGCATTGAAGAAGCCGCCGAACACCGCCGCATCGGCGGCCGCTTCGAGATCGGCGTCCGGGAAGACGATCTGGCCGTTCTTGCCGCCGAGCTCCATCGAGACTTTCTTCAGCGACTGCGCGGCGGACGCCATCGTCATCTTGCCAACGCGGGTGGAGCCGGTGAACGAGACCATCTCGACCAGCGGGTGGCTGACCATCGGCGCACCGACATCGGCGCCAAGCCCGGCCAGGATATTGACGACGCCGGCGGGCAGGCCGGCCTGCATCAGGATATCGCCGAGCACGAAGGTCGAGGCCGAGGTCATTTCGCTCGGCTTGACCACCGCCGTGCAGCCGGCGGCGAGCGCGAAGGGCAGTTTCTGGCTGACGATCAGGAACGGGAAATTCCATGGGGTGATGATCGAGACGACGCCGATCGGCTCGCGCAGGACGACGCCCAGCATGGCATCGCCGAGATTGGCGTAGGATTCACCATGCAGCGTGCGGGCAAGCGAGGCGGCATAGCGCCAGATGTCAACGGCGCCGCCGATCTCGCCGCGCGCCTGGGCGACCGGCTTGCCGGATTCCAGTGCATCGAGCCGGGCGATGTCTTCCAGCCGGCACTCGATCAGGTCAGCCGCCTTGAGCAGGATCGCGGCACGCTCAGCTGCCTTCATGCGCGGCCATGGACCGGTCTCGAACGCCTTGTGGGCGGCCTGCACAGCGGCTTCCACTTCGGCCTCGCCGGCCTGTGCGTAGTGCGAGACGGTGAAGCCGTGGCCGGGGCTATTTCGAGCAATCGTGCGGCCGTCGCGGGCATCGACATGCCTGCCGTCGATCAGCAGCCTGTAGGCTTTCGGTGCCGCAGCCGCCTCGGCCGGCATGGCGATCTTGAGTGGGGCGTTCATCTGTTTTCCTCTAGGATCTCGAAAAGGCCGGCTTCTGCTTGGCCTTGAAGGCATCGACGCCGGCCTTGAGATCTCCGGTCAGGGCGATGAAGCCGCTGGCCAGCGCTTCGGTGGCGGCGGCACTTTCCTCGCCTTCGGCGACCGCGATCATCAGCTTGGCGGCTTCGGTCGCCAGCGGGCCGCGCTCGGCGATCTTTTCCGCCCACGCCCTTGCTTCGTCGTATGCCTTGCCAGTCGCGACCACCCGGTCGACGGTGCCCAGAGCGAGTGCCTCGGGGGCGAGAAAGATCTCGCCGCCGAGCGCCATCCGGCGCACCGTCTGCGTGCCGAAGCGGCGCACGGCGCGTTGCGTGCCTGACCAGCCGGGCACGACACCGATCGAGGTTTCGGGGAAGCCCAATTTTACCTGTGTTTCGGCCACGCGGAAGTCGCAAGCCACAGCCAGTTCGAGCCCGCCGCCCAGTGCATGGCCCGACAAAACGGCGATGGTCGGCTGCCGCAGCCGCGCCAGCCGGTCGAAGACGCGGTGGCCGTAGCGTACCCATTGCACCTGGAAATCGGCGGCACTCATCCGCGCCCAGGCTTCAACATCGCCACCGGCGCAAAATCCCTTGCCTTCGCCGCGCAGCAGCACGACGCGGACGCCCTCGGCCATCTCGGCCGCGTCAAGCGCCGTCTCCAACGCGCGCAGCATCGGAATGTCCAGCGCGTTGAATTTCTCCGGCCGGCGCAGCGTGACGACGCCGATGGCGCCGTCGGTTTCAAAGGTGACGAGGTGCTCAGCCATGCGCGCCTCCAAGCGAGGCGCCGCCATTCAGCGACAGGCCTATCGGTTGCTCCTGATAGAGGGCTGCCGGTGTCGTCTTGAGGTCCTTGGCAATGCCCAACGGAATTTCCGACTGCGCCAGCACATCGCGCTGCAGATCGATGCCGGGTGCGAGTTCTGTGACGACCAGGCCCTCCGGCGTCAGCCTCATCACGCAGCGTTCGGTGACATAGGTGATGTCCTGTCCCTGCGCGACTGCGCGCTTGCCCGAAAACGAGATGTGCTCGACTTCGTTGACCACCTTCTTGACCTTGCCCTCCTGATCGATGCGGATGCCGCCATCGGCCAATGAGAGTTTTGCCCCGGCGTTGAAGAAGCCGGAAAACACGATCTTCTTCGCCCGCGCGGTGATGTCGACAAAGCCGCCGGCGCCAGCCGTGACATGCGGGCGCGCCGAAAGCTTCGAGACATTGACCGAGCCATGGCGGTCGATCTGCAGGAAGGACAATAGCGAGGCGTCGAAGCCGCCCGCCTGGAAATAGATGAACTGGTGCGGCGAGGGCATGAAGGCGTCGGCGTTCGACGAACAGCCGAATTTGAAGTCGAGCAGCGGCACGCCGCCGACCGCGCCCTGTTCGATCACCCAGGTAATCTTGCCATGCTGTCCTTCCTCGAGAAGGATGCGCGGGACATTGGCGGAAATGCCGAAGCCGATGTTGACGGCCATGCCGTCGCGCAACTCCATGGCGACGCGGCGCGCGATCACTTTCTGGACGTTCATCTCCGGCGTGCGGAAGCTCGACAGCGGCCGGAAGATTTCTCCGGAGATCGCCGGGTCATAGGGTGTCAGCGTCGTCTGCAACTGGTCGGGCGCGACGACGATATGGTCCACCAGGACGCCCGGCACGCGCACGTCATGCGGTTTCAGCGTACCGTTTTCGACGACGCGCTTGACCTGCGCGATAACGATGCCGCCATTGTTACGGGCGGCGAGCGCCTGTTCGAGGCCACCGAGATAGGCGCCCTCATGCTCGTAGGTGAGGTTGCCGCGCTCGTCGGCCGACGTGGCGCGAATGATCGAGACCTGCGGCACGATGGAGCGAAAATAGAGCCATTCCTCGCCGTCGAACTGCTGCACCGAAA
>NZ_RZTF01000540.1:1995-3412 GCF_004023175.1 Mesorhizobium sp. M7A.F.Ca.MR.362.00.0.0 | reverse complement strand
CCTTTCGGCGTTTGCGGGTGCGGCCGCCCAGCCAGCTGGCAGAGCGTATAAAGGGGTTCGCGCCCGAAAACGCAAACGAAAAAGCAGACTTATGCGGGCGATCCGAGCGCAGCCATCTGCACCTTGACCTTGCCGCAATAGGCGGCCGACACCGGGTTCATCCGCGTTGCGGCGTGGCCGGCATTGTATTTCAGAATGGTGCCGCAGGTCGTGCCGCCGCCGAGGCTCCGCGCCATGGCAAGGTATTTCATGCCGTATTTGATGTTGGTGTCGGGATCGAACAGGCCCTTGGCGGAGCCGCTATAGCCCATCATCCGAGCCGTGGCCGGCTTGATCTGCATCAAGCCGATCTCGCCGGCGCCGCCAACGATGTTGGGCCGGTAGTTGCTTTCGATCTGGATGACCGCCGAGGCGAGCGATACCGGAACGCCTTCGATCGCCGCATAGCGGGCAACGATAGCGGAATACTGACCGCTGCTGGCCACCGCGGCCGCCGAGGCTGCCGCGTTCCGGACACCGATCGACGCCGTTGCCGTCATGTCGACGGTTTTTCGGCCACGCTTCGTCTGCTTTCTGGCGGACTTCTTCGGCTTGGACCAGCTTGCTTTTTCTATTTTCGCGGAAGCCCGCTTCGTCGCCTTGGCGCTGTGGCCTGCCTTGCCGCTTCTGGCCTGTGGGGCCTTGCCGCTTTTCGCGGATGCCACGACAGGCCCTTGATCGGCTCGCGGGCTGAGGGGCGCGGCATCTGCGGCACTGAAGGCAAAAGTCATTACGCCGGCAGCAAGAGCTGCCGTTAAAACGGTAAATTTCTGCATGTGATCCTGTTCTGTCTGAACCGCGCGAAGATGTTCACGCAGCAACGCCTAACCAACGTCGAAACAACCCGGGGGGCTTGGGGTCCGACATCTACACGTCAGCCGTTTGACGCCCGAATTGGTGTCAAACAAGGCCAGGCAAGTCACTTTGAGTGACAGCTTGTAACTTAAGGATTGGAAAGAATTGCTTGGGAGAGGCTTTCCGGAGGTCAGCGCCTCACGGAAGCAAGCAGCCTTTGCAGCGTCCGCAGCGTCGAGCCGTCGGCAACGCCGTCCACCTTGCGCGGCCGGAAATGACGCTGGAAGGCCTCGACCACCGCCTCCGTCTGCCGGTCGAAAACGCCGGATATTTCAACGCCATAGCCGTAGAGGGCCAGCATCGACTGCAACGCTTCGACGTCGCCGCCGGTATCGCCGGTTGTCAGAGTGGCGCCTCGCCTGACGGGCGCGGCCGCCACGAGATGGCCAACACCGGCCTCGAACAGCGTCCGCCACGGAAACTTCTCGCCGGGATCGATCTTGCGCCCCGGCGCAACATCAGAATGCGCGAGTACCCGCTCGGCGGCGATCGAATGCCGACCGGCGATCCCACGGCACAGCCC
>NZ_RZTF01000540.1:0-1985 GCF_004023175.1 Mesorhizobium sp. M7A.F.Ca.MR.362.00.0.0 | reverse complement strand
AGCCCGACCACCGCATCGATCTGCCGCCGGGGGAAACCGGGATAGCCCAGCGAATGCCCCGGATTGACGATCTCTATGCCGACCGAACAGGAATTGATGTCGGCCCGTCCGAACCACGAACTCTTGCCGGCATGCCAGGCGCGGTCGCTTTCCCTGACCATCTGCACGATATGGCCATTCTCGTGGACGAGATAATGCGACGAGACCTCGCTGGCCGGGTCGCAAAGCCAGGCCTCGGCCCCGGCGCCGGTCGCCATACCGGTGTAGTGCAGCACGATCATGTCAGGCCTGGGCGTCTCGCGCCGCGGGCCGAAATTCGGCGATACCCTGACTTCGGCACGTGGCTCGTCGGGCAGAAAGCCGCTCATGCGTGGCGCAGGCCCCGCTCGATCATCTCGTAGGCAACGTTGATCGCCGCCACCCTGGTGGTCGCGATCTTGATGAATTCCTGAGGCAGGCCGCGCGCGATCAGCCGGTCCGGATGATTGTCGGAAACCAGCTTGCGATAGCGCTTCCTGACCTCTTCGAACGGCTTGCCGCGCTCGATGCCAAGCACGACATAAGGATCCCCGGCGCCCAGGTTGACATGTCGCGCCATGATGGTCTCGTAATGCGCTTCGTCGATGCGGAAAATCTCGGCGATGCGGTGCAGGAAATGGCCTTCGCGCTCGTGCACCAGCCCGTCGGCCTTGGCGATGTGGAACAGACCGTCGAGTATGTCTTCCAGCATCACACAGTTGGAATGCCCGGAACCGCACATCTGCGCCATCCGCTCGGCATAGGTCTCGAAACCGGCCACGTCGCGCTGGGCGAGATCGAACAGACGCGCCACATTGCGCGTCTCCTTCGGCGGCACTTCGAATATTTCCTGGAAGGCGCGCACCTCGTCCTGGGTGACGATACCATCGGCCTTGGCCATCTTGGCCGACAGCGCGATCATCGCCACCGAAAAGGCGACACGCCGGCGCAAATCCGCATCGCCGGCGAAAACCGTGCGCACGGCCTCGACCACGTCGGCGACACCCGACGAGGCTGAGGATGAAACGCGGGTGATGAATTCGCCGAGGCGATCCCAAATGGACATGGCCTGCTTCTTAGAGCCACCGCCCGCTCCTATCAAGCCGGGACAGTGCCGCAGGCTTTGCGCGACAAATCGATCGGACTCGAACGCCACGGCGCTCGGACAATATGAAAAAGGCCAGCGCGAGCCGGCCTTTCTCATTCATCACACGAAGTACTGCTTGCTCACTACTGCGCGGGCGCAGGAGCTGGTGTTGCCGGAGCCGGCTCGGCAGGCTTCTCGGGTGTGATGCTCTTCGTGGTCGAATTATCCGTTGCCGGAGGCGTCGCGGCCGGCGGCGTGGCTTCCGGGGTAGCCGGCTTCATCGGTTCCTCGGCGGCCGGCGGATTGGTGCTCTGGGTGGTGGTATTGTCCGTACCGCTGTCACTGCAGGCGGCGACGCCAAGCAAGGCCAGAGCGGAAACGGACGCGAGAATGAGCTTTTTCATTTGTCTCTCCTTCAACACACGCTCACGTTGCCGTGAGCGGTCGAAGGACAAATGCGTCAGACGGCCATGAGTTTCGTAACGTTGCGTTTCGACATGTAACATCGTCTGGTCCATTTGCGATTGCCGCTCAGGCCGTGGCGAACTAACAGAATGTGCCGAATCACCGATCGAACGGAAAAGCGCCGGGGGCTGTCATGACCGCAAAATGGGATTTCTGGATCGACCGCGGCGGCACATTCACCGATGTGATCGGCCGAGATCCGGAAGGCGGGCTGCACCCGCGCAAGCTTCTCTCCGAAAACCCCGAAGCCTATAACGATGCTGCCATCCAGGGCATTCGCGACCTTCTTGGCTTGTCGTCCGGAGACACGATCCCAAGCGGCCTGATCGGCGACATCAAGATGGGCACCACAGTCGCCACCAATGCGCTGCTGGAGCGCAAGGGTGACCGCGTGCTTTTGCTCATCACCAAGGGC
>NZ_RZTF01000539.1:1432-3423 GCF_004023175.1 Mesorhizobium sp. M7A.F.Ca.MR.362.00.0.0 | reverse complement strand
TCTCCCCCTCACTATACGGGGAGAAGGTGCCGGCAGGCGGATGAGGGGCGGCGCCGAGTTCGGCAATTATCGGCACTGCGACACATCCCCAAAGGCGGCGCCGTGTTTGTCGGCAATCATCCGTTTCTTGGCGTTCTTCGAGCCGCGCAAGCTCAAACCCCGGTCGCCGGGATGCCGGTGCGTTCCACCTTGCGCGGCGCGGAGATTTCCTTCCACGTCGACAGCGCCCGGTTGACCGCCGCATTCGGCTCGCGGCCAACGAACTCGCCATGACCGGGCTTGGCCTTGACCTCGGCCTCCTGGATCGACAGTTCGCCACGCGAGAACACGAACCGCGGCAGACCGGTCACCTCGAACCCTTCGAACACGTTGTAGTCGATGACAGATTGCTGCTTCTTCGAGGTGATCTTCTTCTTGCGCTGGGGATCCCAGACGACGATGTCGGCGTCGGCGCCCTCTACGATGGCGCCCTTCTTCGGATACATGTTGAGGATCTTGGCGATGTTGGTCGAGGTCACCGCGACGAATTCGTTCATCGTCAGCCGACCGGTGTTGACGCCGGTGGTCCACAGCACCGGCATGCGGTCTTCAAGCCCGCCGGTGCCGTTCGGGATCTTGGTGAAATCGCCGACGCCGTTGCGCTTCTGCTTGGTGGTGAAAGCGCAATGATCGGTCGCCACCACCTGCAGCGAGCCCGCCTGCAGGCCGGCCCACAGCGAATCCTGGTGCAATTTGTTGCGGAAGGGCGGGCTCATCACGCGGCGCGCCGCATGGTCCCAGTCCTTGTCGAAATACTCGCTCTCGTCCAGCGTCAGGTGCTGGATCAGCGGTTCTCCGAACACCCGCATGCCCTTCTGGCGCGCCCGACGGATCGCTTCGTGGCTCTGCTCGCAGGAGACATGCACGACATAGAGCGGCACGCCGGCCATGTCGGCGATCATGATGGCGCGGTTGGTCGCCTCGCCTTCCACTTCGGGCGGCCGTGAATAGGCGTGGCCCTCGGGGCCGTTGTTGCCGGCAGCCAGCAGCTTCTGCGACAGGGCGGCGACCACATCGCCATTCTCGGCATGCACCAGCGGCAGCGCGCCGAGATCGGCGCAGCGCTGGAACGACGCATACATCTCGTCGTCGTCGACCATCAGCGCGCCCTTGTAGGCCATGAAATGCTTGAACGACGTGATGCCCTTGTCGACGACAGTGGCCATCTCGTCGAACACCTGCTTGCCCCACCAGGTGATCGCCATGTGGAAGGAATAGTCGCACGATGCCTTCGAGGTCTTGTTGTCCCACATCTGCAAGGCTTCGAGCAGCGACTGCTGCGGCGCCGGCAGGCAAAAATCGACCACCATCGTGGTGCCGCCGGCAAGCGCTGCACGCGTGCCGGATTCGAAATCATCGGCCGAATAGGTGCCCATGAACGGCATTTCGAGATGGGTGTGTGGGTCGATGCCGCCTGGCATGACGTAGCAGCCGGTGGCGTCGAACTCATGATCGCCATGCAGGTCCGAGCCGATGGCGACGATCTTGCCATGCTGCATCAGCACATCGGCCTTCCACGTGCGGTCGGCGGTGACGACGGTGCCGTTCTTGATGACTTTGGTCATTTTTCTTGTTCCCCTGTAATTCGCGCTGGCAGGCCTAGGCTTTCTTCGACCTCGCGCCCTGACTGTTCCAAGCTTCCCACGCGGACTCAAATTGTGGCCGGTGCTTGCCAATGTCCGAAACGGTTTGATCAAGCGACCGCAAGATCCCGTCGAGCTCCACCCACAGGTGTTGGTTCTCCATCCAGAACTTTTGCGGAATCTTGAGGCAGTTCATGAGCAGATCGCCGTCGTAGAACGCCACCCCTATCAGCGGGTTTTCAATCAGGATGGAGATTGCTTTCGGAACCACATATTCCAGCCCGAAACCCTGGCTGACCAAGAGCCTCACCTGATCCTTGGTGAGATCCCGCAACGACGTTGCCAAGGCAATGCTGGCCTGTTCGACAA
>NZ_RZTF01000539.1:0-1422 GCF_004023175.1 Mesorhizobium sp. M7A.F.Ca.MR.362.00.0.0 | reverse complement strand
ATGTTGGATATGGAGGTGGATCCGCCTTCCAGCCCAGCAGCACGTTGAGCGTTCGGTCCTCATCAAGATTGCGCCGACCTCTCACCCGACGATCTCCGCCGTCTCCACCACGGCGTGGAACAAAACGTCGGCCCCGGCCGAGGCCCATTCCTTGGTGATCTCCTCCGCCTCGTTGTGGCTGAGGCCATCGACGCAGGGACACATCACCATGGCGGTGGGCGCGACGCGGTTGATCCAGCAGGCGTCGTGGCCGGCGCCGGAGACGATGTTGCGATGGGAATAGCCGAGGCGGTCGGCGGCATCGCGGATCGCCTTGACGCAGCCGGCATCGAAGGTCACCGGATCGAAAGCGCCGACCTGTTCGATCTCGTAACGGATGTCGAGTGCATCGCAGATCGTGTCGATGCCTTCCCGGATGCGGCCGTCCATGGCGTCCAGCACTTCCTTTTCCGGCGAGCGGATGTCGATGGTGAAGACGGTGCGGCCGGCGATGATGTTGCGCGAGTTAGGATAGACCTCCATGTGGCCGACCGCGCCGACGGCGTCCGGCTGGTAGTCCATGGCGATCTCATGCACCAGTTCGATCACCCGGGCCATGCCGAGCCCGGCATTGCGGCGCTTGGGCATCGGGGTCGAGCCGGTGTGGGCTTCCTTGCCTGTCAGCGTCACCTGCAGCCATTTAAGGCCCTGGCCATGAGTGACGACCCCGATGTCGATATCTTCGTCCTCGAGGATCGGACCCTGTTCGATATGCAGTTCGAAGAAGGCGTGGATCTTGCGATCGCCGACCTTCTCGCTGCCTTTCCAGCCGATGCGCTCGAGCTCCTCACCGAATTTCTTGCCCTGCTTGTCGACATGCCCGTACACATCGGCCTGGTCGAGCACGCCGGCGAACACGCCGGACGCCATCATCGCCGGCGCAAAGCGCGAGCCCTCCTCGTTCGTCCAGTTGGTGACGACGATCGGATGTTTGGTCTTGATGCCGAGATCGTTGAGCGAGCGCACCACTTCAAGCCCGCCGAGCACGCCGAGCACGCCGTCGTACTTGCCGCCGGTCGGCTGCGTATCGAGATGGCTGCCGACATAGACCGGCGGCAGGCTGGGATCGGTGCCTTCGCGGCGGGCAAACATCGTGCCCATTTCATCGACGCCCATTTCGAGCCCGGCCGCATCGCACCAGCGCTTGAACAGATGCCGCCCTTCGCCGTCTTCGTCGGTCACGGTCTGGCGATTGTTACCGCCGGCAATGCCGGGGCCAATCTTCGCCATCTCCATGATGGAATCCCACAAACGGTCTGAATTGATTCGCAAATTCTCGCCGGGTGCGGCCATGCTCTAAAACCTCATCGATTGCGGGGCGCCGGCGTCCCCCTCCCCCTCGAGGGGAGGGTGGCCGCGAAGCGGTCGGGTGGGGTCGGCTGA
>NZ_RZTF01000538.1:2933-3437 GCF_004023175.1 Mesorhizobium sp. M7A.F.Ca.MR.362.00.0.0 | reverse complement strand
GGGCTATACACGCTCGGGCGGCGTGCTTGTCGGCACCAGGCATCGCGGCGACACCATCCGCATCGACGTCGCCGATACGGGCTGCGGCATTCCCGACGACCAGCGCGAGGCGGTGTTCGAGGAATTCCATCGCGGCACCTCGCCGGCCAATGCCGAACTGGACGGTGGCGGTCTCGGGCTCGGGCTCGCCATCGTGCGCCGCATGGCCAGCGCGCTCGGCCATCCCGTGACATTCTCGTCGAAGGTCGGACGCGGCACGATCTTCCACATCGATGTTCCGGTCGGCATCGGTGCGCCAGCCGATGCCATCGCCAGCGTTGCCGACATGGAACGGCCGCGCGGCTATGGCCTGTTCGGCACCAAGGTGCTGCTGGTCGAGAACGATGTCGAAGTGCTGCAGGCCATGACCTTCCTGCTCGAACGCTGGCAATGCCTGGTGCGGGCCGCGACCTCGACCGACGATGCGCTCGACATGCTTGGCGACACCGACTGGGTGCCCGACAT
>NZ_RZTF01000538.1:0-2923 GCF_004023175.1 Mesorhizobium sp. M7A.F.Ca.MR.362.00.0.0 | reverse complement strand
CGACCAGCATCTCGACGGCGGCGATCTCGGCACCACGACCATCGCCGAAGTCCGCGACTATCTCGGCCGCGCCGTGCCGGCGCTGATCGTCACCGCCGACAGTTCGGAAGCGGTCGCCAAAGCCGCCCGCTCCGGCGGCATCGAACTGATGCGCAAGCCGCTGAAGCCTGCGCAATTAAGGGCGCTGCTGGCGCATTTGCTGGCTTAACTAGTCATTTGTCTCCAGCGGGCCGAGCGCAGCAAAGCTCAAAATCCCGCCTGATCCCGAAACAGCTCGGCATTGTCCAGCTTCGAAACCTCGATCACCGCCTGCGTGCGGCTGTAGACATTGAGCTTGCGCAATATTTCCGAGACATGCGCCTTCACGGTCGTCTCGCCGACCTGCAGCTCGTAGGCGATCTGCTTGTTGAGCAGGCCCTGGCGCAGCATCTGCAGCACGCGCAATTGCTGGGGCGTCAGCGTCGACAGGCGCTGCACCATGTCGGCGCGGTCGACGCTGTCGGCGTCCGGCGTGCGGCCTTCATAGGTTTCCGGGACATAGATCGCGCCTTCCATCACCGAGCGTATGGCGGCGGCGAGGTCGCTCTTGCGCGCCGATTTCGGGATGAAGCCGGCAGCGCCGTAGGACAGCGCCTCGGAAATGATCTTCGGCTCCTCATAGCCTGAGACGATGACCACGGGCAGGCGCGGATAGCGGGTCCGGAGTTGCAGCAGCCCGTCAAAACCGTGCACGTCGGGCATCGAGAGGTCGAGAAGCGCGAGGTCGAACGGCTTGGCATCGGCCAGAAGATCGAGCGCCTCGGTGATCGAGCGCGCCTCCACCGTGTCGACTTCCGGATAGGCCATCTGCACGGCGCTGTGCAGCGCCTCGCGAAACAGCGGATGGTCGTCGATGATCAGGAACCGGGCGCGATCGTGGGTTGCGGTCATGGGGTTCATTTCAGTTCGTGAGCGATTAGAATAACCTCTCCACCATGGCCAGATTATTGCCAAATAGTATATCGCCATCTCCGGCGGAAAGTGCCGCCGGCACTTTCTCGACCAAATCGCCTTGTCCAGGCCCTAAATCGGTCGAATGTTCCGGCAACCAAGCAGAGACCCTTGATGACAGAATTCGTCCTTCCCCTGCCCGCAACCGCATCGGTGGCCGTTGCCGGTTCGTCCGATCGTTTTGCGGTGCGCCGTATCTACTGCGTCGGCCGCAACTACGCGGCGCATGCCCGCGAATTCGGCAATGACGAGCGTGATCCGCCCTTCTTCTTCACCAAGCCGGCCGACGCGGTGGTCGATTCCGGCACCGCTATCCCCTACCCGCCGCTGACGGCCAATCTGCACCACGAGATCGAACTGGTCGCCGCGATCGGCAAAGCCGGCTTCCGCATTCCCCGTGACAAGGCGCTGGATCATGTCTGGGGTTATGGCGTCGGCATCGACCTCACCCGCCGCGATCTGCAGGACGAGGCCAAGAAGGCCGCCCGTCCCTGGGACTGGTCGAAGGCCTTCGACCGCTCCGCGCCTTGCGGCCCGCTGGTGCAAGCGCAGGAATCCGGCCACCCGCAGAAGGGCCGCATCTGGCTCGCCGTCAACGGCAAGGTCAGGCAGGATGCCGACCTCGCCGAACTGATCTGGCCGATATCGGATATCGTGTCGATCTGCAGCGAGGCGATGGAACTCGAGCCCGGCGACCTGATCTTCACCGGTACGCCGGCAGGGGTCGGCGCGGTTGGCCCCGGCGACACCATAACCGGCGGCGTCGACGGCATCGGGACCATCGCAGTGACCATCGGCCAACCGAAGTGAGGCCATGAGCGAACTCATCCTGCACAACTACTATCGCTCCTCCACCTCCTATCGGGTGCGGATCGCGCTGGAGATGAAGGGGCTGAGCTACGACTACGTCCCGCATCATTTGCGCCATGGCGAGCATCTGGAACCAGCCTATCTCGCGGTCAATCCGCAAGGGCTGGTGCCGGCGCTGATCCTCGGCGACGGCACGCTGCTGACGCAATCGCTGGCGATCATCGAATTCCTCGACGAGACCAAACCGGAACCACCGCTGCTGCCGAAGGACCCGGCCGGACGGGCCCGCGTGAGAATGCTGGCGCAGATGATCGCCTGCGACATCCACCCGGTGAACAATCTGCGCGTGCTGACCTCGCTGCGCACCCTGTTCGGCGCCGGCGACGAGGACATCACCAACTGGTTCCGTCACTGGGTGAACGAGGGCTTTCAGCCGCTTGAAAAGATCATGGCGTCGGCGGCGGAGACGGGTACATTCTGCCATGGCGACGCGCCGGGCCTGGCCGACATCTGCCTCGCCGCGCAGATTGCCAGCAACGCCCGCTTCGGCGTCGACTTGACCCCCTACCCGACGATCGCGCGCATCAACGCCGCCTGCATGGCGCTGCCGGCCTTCCAGAAAGCCGCGCCCCAGAACCAGATCGATGCCGAGTAGAAAAGCCACCGACCCAGGTGAAGCCAAGGCGCTGGCCGATATAGAGGCTTATGGCTGCCACATCTTGCATGTGCTGGAGGAAGGCGACGACCCGCCTTTCACCTATTCGGTTGGAATAGAGCACAACTTCAAGGCGCCGGAACTCATCGTCATCGGCCTGAAGCCGGAAATCTCCCAGTTCATCATCAACGAGTATTGCAGCCGCGTCCGCTCCGGCGAGGTTTTCCAACCAGGGCAGCGATCATCCGGTTTTATCGAAGGTTTCGACTGTCAATTCGGCGCCGTTCATATCGAACACTACCGCGAGCATTTCGGCTGGGACCTCTGGTTCTACGACGGCGTGAATTTTGGTGTTCTCCAGCTGATCTATCCCACTGTGGACGGCATCTGGCCGTGGCAGACCGAGGCGAGCGACTGGTTCCGAACCTGGCAGCCGCTTCTCGACACCGCGCCGTCGTCATAGGCCTA
>NZ_RZTF01000537.1:0-3444 GCF_004023175.1 Mesorhizobium sp. M7A.F.Ca.MR.362.00.0.0 | reverse complement strand
TCGATCACGCCGCGCCGCGCCTTGCCGTCGGTTGCCAGAACCTTGAAGCTGAACGGCTTAGCCATTGAATTCCTTGTCGTGGATCGGGGCGTCCGGCGCCTGATTGTCGAGCGACTGGCGGTCGCTCGTCTCCGCTCGGAAAAGCAGGCTTGCGTCGCCATAGGAATAGAATCTGTAGCGGTTCTCGATCGCATGGGCATAGGCCGCACGCATCGTGTCGAGGCCGCTGAAGGCCGAGACCAGCATGAACAGCGTCGAGCGCGGCAGATGGAAATTGGTCATCAGCACGTCGGCCGTGCGAAAACGGTAGCCGGGCGTGATGAAGATATCGGTCGGACCGGACCACGCAGCCAGAGTACCGTCCTCACGCGCCGCACTCTCCAGCAGACGCAGCGAGGTCGTGCCGACAGCAACGATACGCCCGCCCCTTGCTCTTGCGGCATTCAGGGCGTCCGCAGTGGCTTCCCTGACCGAACCGGTCTCGGCATGCATCTTGTGGTCGGCGGTGTCGTCCGCCTTCACCGGCAGGAACGTGCCGGCGCCGACATGCAAGGTGACGAAGCGGCGTTCGATGCCCTTGGCGTCAAGCGCTGCAAAAAGCTCCGGCGTGAAATGCAGGCCCGCGGTCGGTGCCGCGACGGCGCCTTCCTCGCTTGCATAGATGGTCTGGTAGTCGGCCCGGTCGCGTTCGTCGTCGTCGCGTTTCGAGGCGATGTAGGGCGGCAGCGGAATGTGGCCGACCGCGTGCAGCGCCTCGTCGAGGAACGGCCCCGACAGATCGAAGCCAAGCAGCGCTTCGCCGCCCTCGCCTTTCTCGATCACCGTGGCGTCGAGCTGACCGAGCAAACAGGAATTGCCGTCATGGCCGAAATGGATGCGGTCGCCGGCGGCTATGCGCTTGCCCGGCCGCATGAAGGCCAGCCAGCGGTCCGGCGCCATGCGCATATGCAGCGTGGCTTCGACCTGCGCCGTCGCTTCGCCCCGCCGCCTTATGCCTTTGAGCTGCGCTGGAATGACCTTGGTGTCGTTGAACACCAGCACGTCGCCGGCCCTGAGCAAGGACGGCAGGTCGCCAACCGTCCAGTCCTCGAGCCCTTCGCCTGATTTGACCAGAAGCATCTTGGCGCTGTCACGCGGCTGCGCCGGGCGGAGCGCGATGCGCTCCTCCGGCAAGTCGAAGTCAAAGAGATCGACGCGCATCAGTAGAGCCGGACGAGCAGCGCTCCGGCCAAGAGCAGCACCGCGCCGGCAACGCGGCCGAGCGAGATTTCACGCACCGCGACGCCGAGGAAGCCGACGCGGTCGATGAGCATGCCGGCCAGCAACTGGCCGGCGACCAGAAACGCCATCAGCGCGGCAGCACCTATGCGTGGCGTGAGAATCGTCGACAGCGTGACATAGAAACCGCCCAGCATGCCGCCGGCCACGAACAGCCAGGGCGCCGGCGCCTTCCAGTCGAGCGAGATGCCTTGCAGCTTCACCACTGTGACGGAGATGATGCCGAGCACGATCGCGCCCGATAGGAACGAAAACGCAGCCGCCGCGACCGGGAGGCCCAGGCCGCGCGCCAACTGCGAATTGATCGGCGCCTGAATGGCAATGAAGGCGCCGGACAGGATGCCGAGAAGCGACCAGACGACGCCCATCATTGTCGTTTGCCCTTACTTGACGTCGGCCGCGACCTTCAGCGACACGATCTTGTCGGGATCCTGCACCGGCTCGCCGCGCTTGATCTTGTCGACATTGTCCATGCCTTCGATGACCTGGCCCCAGACCGTGTACTGGCGATTGAGGAAGGCGGCATCGTCGAAGCAGATGAAGAACTGCGAATTGGCCGAGTTCGGGTTCTGCGAGCGGGCCATCGAGCAGGTGCCGCGAGCATGGTTGGCGTTGGAGAATTCAGCCTTCAAATCCGGCTTTTCAGAGCCGCCCATGCCCGCGCGGGACGGCGCGAAGGAAGGCTTGCTCGAATTGCCGAACTTGACGTCGCCGGTCTGCGCCATGAAACCCTCGATGACGCGGTGGAACACCACGCCGTCATAGGCGCCTTCCCTGGCCAGTTCCTTGATGCGGGCGACATGGCCGGGCGCCAGGTCGGGGAAAAGTTCGATGACGACCTTGCCCTTGGTCGTTTCCATGATGAGCGCGTTCTCGCGATCCTTGATTTCGGCCATGTCAGATATCCTTTTGAGAAAACAGAGTTATTCGACAATTTACTTGTCGGCGGCGATGCGCACCTTAATCATCCGGTCGGGATCGGTGACCGTGCCGTTGTCCGCCTGGTCGCCCTTCTTGATTTGGTCCACCAGTTCCATGCCGCTGACGACATTGCCGACGATCGTGTACTGGCCATCGAGGGGCGGTGCCGGAGCGAACATGATGAAGAACTGCGAATTGGCCGAATTTGGGTCCTGCGAGCGGGCCATACCGACCACGCCGCGCTTATAATGTTCGGTCTGTGAGAATTCGGCCGGCAGGTCGGGCAGGTCGGAACCGCCGGTGCCGGCGGCCTCGGCGCTGAAACCCTTTTTCATATTGCCGAACTTGACGTCGCCGGTCTGCGCCATGAAGCCGTCGATGACGCGGTGGAAGGCGACGTTGTCATAGGCGCCTTGGCGCACCAGCTTCTTGATCTGCTCGACATGCTTTGGCGCAAGATCGGGCCTCAGCGCAATGGTGACGTCGCCGTCCTTCAGCGTGATGATCATTGTGTTTTCCGGGTCGGCGGCGAAAGCCGAGACCGACACAGCCACAAGACCGGCGAGCACGACAAGGAACGAGGCTAGCTTTTTCAGCTGCATGGTTTTCTCCGAAAACTTACTTCTTGAACTTGGCTGTGAGCGCACCGGCAACCGCCGCCGGCACGAAGGGGCGAATGTCGCCGCCCATCGAGGCAATCTGGCGAACAAGTGTGGCGGTAATGGTGCGTACCGAAGGACTGGCGGGCAGAAAAACCGTCTGCAGTTGAGGCGCCATGGTCTCGTTCATGCCGGCCATCTGCATCTCATAGTCGAGGTCGGTGCCGTCGCGCAGGCCGCGGATCATGATCGAGGCGCCCTGCTTCCTGGCGGCGTCGATGACCAGCCCGTCGAAGGCGACGACCTTGATGCGGGCACCGTCGCTGCCGAATTCCGTCTTCGTCGCCGTCTCGATCAGCTTCACCCGCTCCTCGAAGGAAAACAGCGGTTGCTTGCCCGGATGGATGCCGATCGCCGCATAAACGATATCCGCCACGGCCAGCGAGGCCTTCAGCACATCGAGATGGCCGTTGGTCAGCGGGTCGAAGGAGCCGGCATAGAGGGCAATGCGTTCAGTCATGGCAGGTGCTTCTAATGCATGATCCCAAAAAGTGGAAACCGGTTTTTGCGGACAAACGGTTTTTCGTTTGTCCTAGAGATCATGCTCAAATGAAAGCTAGAGCCCGTTCCGTCTTCCGTCCATCAA
>NZ_RZTF01000536.1:0-3454 GCF_004023175.1 Mesorhizobium sp. M7A.F.Ca.MR.362.00.0.0 | reverse complement strand
GGCGCCGGCTCGGTCGTTTCCAGCACCGTCATCAGGTCGTCGGCGTCGAGCGGGTTCAATCGCACCACCTGACAGCGCGACCGGATCGTCGGCAGCAGGCTGCCCGGCGCGTGGACAATCAGGATGAACAGCGTCCGTGCCGGCGGCTCTTCAAGATTTTTCAGCAACGCATTGGCGGCATTGGTGTTCATGTCGTCGGCGGGATCGACGATGACCACCCGATAGCTGCCGTCGTGCGAGGTCAGCGACAGGAAGCGGCTGACCTTGCGGATCTCATCGACGGTGACGACTGTCTTGAAACTCTTGGTCTTGTCGTTCAACGGCCGGGTCAGATGCAGCACGGAAGGATGCGCCCCGGTGGCGATCTGGCGGAACAGCGACGACGCCGGATCGGGAGCGGCAAGGCTTTCCGGCGCGTTCGCAAAATCCGGGTGCTTCAACAGATGATGCGCAAGGTGGAAGGCGAGCGTCGCCTTGCCGATGCCGACCGGTCCGGAGAAGATCAGTGCATGAGGCAGCTTGCCCGCCCGATAGGCAGCGGTGAGCACGCCCGCAGCCTGGCCGTGCCCGACCAGAAGGGGCGTTTCGGAGGGCTCCGGCACGCCGTCGAGCGTGTCGTGCTGCTCGGGTGCAATGCGCTCGAAGATCATGCCGGCGTTGCCTGCCTGTCGCGTGCCGGCGTTCTCGCCGCCAGTGCCGCGAACACCGCCGCGGGGACGACGTTCTCGACCGCGTCGGGCTCGGCGGCTGCGTCGATGACGATGCAGCGCTCCGGCTCGGCCTTGGCGATCGCCAGAAACGCCTCGCGGCGGGCCTGATGGATCGCCAGCGTCTCCTTTTCGAAGCGGTCGGCGACTGCCTCGGTGCCGCGCCGCAGCGTTGCGCGCCTCAGGCCTTCCGCCGGATCGATGTCGAAGATCAGCGTCATGTCCGGCATCATGCCGTTGATGGCGACCTGCTCCAGCGCATCCATGAACGCCGGATCGATGCCGCCTGTGACGCCCTGGTAGACGCGTGAGGAATCGAGGAAGCGGTCGCAAAGCACGATGGAGCCACGCTCGACCGCCGGCCGGATGAGCTGCTCGACATGATCGGACCGCGCGGCGGCGAAAAGCAGCGCTTCCATCTTCGGTCCGAACGGTTCGGCCGCGCCCGAAAGCAGCACATGCCTGACGGCTTCGGCGCCCGGCGAGCCGCCAGGTTCGCGGGTAAGCAGCACATCGTATTTCTTGGCGCGCATCTTCCTGGCCAGCCGCTCGATCTGCGTCGACTTGCCTGCCCCCTCGCCGCCTTCGAAGGTGATGAAAAAACCGCGTGCCAACCGAGAGGCCTTCTTGTCCATGGCTGAATGGGATTGTAACGCTCTAGATAGTCCGCGTTCGGCCAAACGTCCATGCCGTCATTTTTTGCTTTCATGTCATGTCGTTCGCCAAAACCATGGCCAGATTTGAGCGACGTGCCTTAGCGCAGCCAGCCGACCGCCAGTTCCTTGACTGCATCGAGGGCGCGCTGCGGCAGCGTGCCGACGCCGATCGATTCGGCGGCGAAAAGCGGCGTCTCCTGGCTCAGCGTATCGCCGATCCAGACGCGCAGCGCACCCACCGGCTGCCCCTCCTCCACCGGTGCTGCAATCGGGCCGTCATAGACGATCCTGGCCGTCAGCTTGTCGCGGTTGGTGATCGGCAGGAAGATGTCGATCGGACCCTTGGCCTTCAGCATCACCCTGGGCTTGGCGCCGCCAAAAACCTGGGCTTCTCCAACCACCTCGTCCCTGGCGAAGATTTCGGTCTTCTCGAACGAGCGGACACCCCAGTCGAGCAGCTTTCGCGCCTCTTCGGCACGCTCCTTGTCCGAGGCCAGCCCGCTCATCGCCGCGATCACCCGTGTGCCGTTGTGACTGACCGTACCGACGATGCCGAAGCCGGCTGCCTCGCTCGCACCGACCGCCAGGCCGTCGGCGCCGATGTCCATCGCCAGCAGCGGATTGCGGTTCCTCTGCGAGATCTTGTTCCAGGTAAAATCCTTCTGGCCGTAGTAGCGGTAGAAATCCGGATAATCACGCCACAGGTGCAGGGCGAGCTGCGCCAGCTCGCGCACGGTCGTCTGTTGGCCATCCGCCGGCAGGCCGGTCGAATTGACGAAAGTCGACGTCTTGAGGCCGATCTGGCGGGCCCGTTCGGTCATCTGCGCGGCAAAATTGTCCTCGGATCCCGACATGCCTTCGGCGATGATGATGCAGCCGTCATTGGCCGCCTGCACGGTCACGCCCTGAATCAGGTCTTCGAGCCGGATCGACGACTTGAGCTTGGCGAACATCGTCGATGTTCCCGAAGGCGCGCCACCCTTGCGCCAGGCGTTTTCGCTGACGACGAACGTATCGTCGAGCTTCAGGCGACCAGACTTGATGGCGTTGAAAACCACTTCCATGGTCATCAGCTTGGCCATTGAGGCCGGCGGTATCGGCTTGTCGGCATCCTTGGAAAACAGCACCGTCCCGGTCTCGGCGTCGATCATGAAGGCCTGTGCGGCCTTGGTCTCGAACAGCTGCGCGCCGGCCGGAGCCTGGAAAAACAGCAGCAGGCCAAAAACCAGAAGCCCGGCGAGCGGGAGCAAGCGAAATTGCATGATGTTCGACCCGTTGGCCGGCACCGCCGGCAAGCCCGCAAAAAGTATCGGGCTTTTTGCACGGCGGATCAACCGCGTAGCGGAAATCCAGCCTGGCTTGTACTCAGTTGCGCACAGCCAGCGCATCGGGAGCGCCATGCGACCAGGCAGCCTGCAACATCTCGTCCAGATTGCGGTGGCCATCGGGATAGAGATTGACCGAATACCAATCCTCGCCGTCGAGTTCCGAACGCTGGATCTCGATCTTGCCGAAGGCGGCAAGCTGAGCGGCAATACGCTTGGCTTCTCCGGCATCCTCGAACGAACCGGCAGCGACATAGGCGGTGGACGGACCGCCCGGTGGCGGCTGCCGCTTCCACGATTGAAGCACGTCGGCCGGCGACATGCCGTCGCCACCCAGCGCGGCGAAGGCATTTGAGGCGCGTTCGACCCGTTCGTCGGCGTAGGACAGCGAGGCCACGGCAAACGGCGATTGCGGCGGCAGATTGATCTGCGGGCGTTCCGGCACGATGGGCCCGAAATCGGGAAGCGCCAGATCGCCATAAGCCGACGGCTGCGCCGACATGGCCGGCTGGACAGAACCGGAATCGGTCAACTGGCCCGGAAACGGCACGGCGGCGCTGCCCGCAGGCAGGCTTGGCGACGGCCCGTTCATGGCGACCATGACGCCGGTCGGCAGTCCGTCCGACGGGTCGGGCACTCTGTTGCCGGGATGGTAGGAAGCCATCAGATATTGGTCGTCATCACCGTCAAGCGGCGCGCGGCCGACATATTCGACCTTCACCTGAGCGGTGCCGGTGTTGGCATAGTCAAGCATCTGGGCAGCGCG
>NZ_RZTF01000535.1:0-3464 GCF_004023175.1 Mesorhizobium sp. M7A.F.Ca.MR.362.00.0.0 | reverse complement strand
GGCCGGGCCGCGACTTGATCACCTCGTCACGCACCACCAGCACGTCGCTGATCAGGCCGGGATCCTCGCCGGCGGTGAACAGCAACTTGAGGTCCTTGTTCTGCGCCATGGCGACGGTGAGGTACGGTTCATAGGTCACCGCGACCGGCACCTGGCCGGCGATCAAGGCGCTGCCGGCATCGGACGCCGGCATCGGAACCGGCTTGACATCGTCGATCGACATGCCGTTCCTGGCGAGCGCGTATTTGAGCAGAATGTCGCTCGTCGTGCCTTCCTCGAAGGCCACCTGCTTGCCCTTGAGGTCCGCGATGGAGGTGACGTCCTTGCCGGCGATGATGGCGTCGGCGGTCATGGAGACGTCGAGCAACAGCACGATCTTCACCGGCAGGCCGGCCGCAACCATGCCCATCGCCGTGTGGGTCGCGATGTTGGCGGCGTCGAGCTGGCCGCTTGCAAGTGCTGCGTTGATGTCCTTGTCCTCGGCGAAATTGACGATCTGGACGTCGCTCAGCCCGTTCGTCTTGAACAGGCCCTTGGCCTCGGCGACATGCCATTGGCCATAGCCGAGCCAGGGCTCGATGCCGATCTTGAACGCTCCTGCCTCGGGCGTGGTGGGAATGGCCGCATCGGCTGCGTAGGCTGCCGGGGCGGCGGCCAGCCCGATGGCGGCGGCCATCACGAGCGCGCGAAATTGTCCTGTTAGGTTACGCATCATCTTTATTCCCCTTGATGATCAGACCGCTTTTTCTAACCCAGGCAGCCGGTCTGGTGAGACTGCGGGTTTCTGCTCTTGCGGCACTGTGCCTCGGCATCTTACCTGCCACTTCATGGTGAAGTGCGAGGATATTTCAGCGTCAGCGGGAGCGGATGTCAAGGCTAAAATACATACATGCATATACAAGTTAGAAAGACTCAATTTTCACGCTTTTCCGGATCGATCCGGTCTAGGAAATCGGTCACCCGATCGGCTCCGGCAACGGGTTCGCTGCCGACCATGACCGCGACTGAGAAGGCAATGAGGGAGGAGACCCGCGTGTGGCTGCGCGCGCCGGCCCGCAGGTTCATGACCAGCGTCGGCGACAGGAAAAGACCGGCCCGCAGCACCGCGCGCCAATCGGCCGGCAGCATGCCGCGCCGTTTGAGCTCCAGCAGCAATGGCCGCCACAGCGCGGTCGCCTTGACCTCCAGCAGGTCGCGGCGGACGGGGCTCAGGTCCCAGTCCGTGTCGACATGGAGCAGATTTCCGTCCAGCCGCGCCTGGGCGCGAAAAGCCTCTGTCGCGGTCGCCGGATCATAGAGCCAGAACGGATGGGCAAAGATGTTGTGGAACGTCGCCTTCACCTCCGCCAGCAGCGTCGGGATATGCGAGCCGGCAAAGGCGGGATCGAAGAAGGACAGTTCCGCCCTCCCCGCCTTAGCCGTGTACCAGACATTGGCGTTGTGGGCGTCGCCATGCGCGACCACGCCGCCGGCATCGGCAAGCCGGTCGGGCCGCAAGCGCACCGCGGCGGCATCGAAAAGCTCACCGACGCTGTGGGTGTACTGCTGGCCGTTGATGACGAATTTCAGCCGGGAAAACCGATCCCAATCCAGCTCGGCACCGGGAAAGACGAACGGCTTGCCGACATAGAAATCGGCCAGCCGGCCGCCTGGCGACAAGCGTGTGTTTGCATCGATCAGCCGCTCATGAAACAGCCTGTGGATCGGCTCCGCCGAGACCTCCGCGACAGTCACCGGATGCAGCGTCTTGAGATAGACCTTGAGCAGCCTGGCCGACAGGTCGCGCTCGGCAAGAACGGCTTCTTGCCGCTTGCCGGCATCGTCCTGCGCATCTAGCGCGAACAGCACATCCGAAAATCTCGGATCCGTGCGGCGGCGGTAGACAAGGATCTGCTCGCCGGGCTGCGCCGACATGTGTATGGGTTGGTCGACCGGCAGGCCGGCGCGCGACAGAATCTCGGCGCGGTAATACTCGCCCGTCATCGCCTCCTCCCGCTCCTCCTGATGGAACTTGAAGAAGTAGGCCTTGCCGTCGTCTTCGAAGAAGCCGTTCAGGGAATTGAGGCTGTATTTGTCGAAGTTGATGCGCACATTGCGGGGACTCATCGCGAACAGGTCGCCCAGCAATGCCGCCAGCGCGCTTTGTGCTTCGGCAACATCATGCTGCGCGAGTGCCCGGATCTGCGCCGTGCGACTCGGTGTCTGCGTCATCTGTTGTCCTTCTTGGCCCGTCCATTCGAGAGCGAAAGTGTTCTCGTCAGCACATGTATATACATTGACAACGAAACCGCTCCGACTTGCATTCGTCCTGCTTCCGTTAGCTGCTTTTTGAAGGGGAATAGCGGCTGCCGAGCGAGTAGCGGCTGCCGGCATAAGTCAGCTTGCTGATGGTGGCCACCACCGCGCCTGTCCATGTCCGGCGGTGCAGGAAAAGGCAGCAGGCGCCGACATCGATGCCCAGATGCCGCGCCGTCTCGGCGTCGGCCGGGATCGCCGAGATGATATGCTCGACTTCGGTCACCGGGGTTTTCTGCATGAGATAGTCGTAGGTCGCCGTCTTCGAAAAATCCTGCTTGTCGTAATCGGGAATGAGGCTCGGATTGACGAAGCGCTCTTCCAGCTGTACCGGCAGATCATTCTCGAAATTGACGACGACGGAATGATAGATCGAGACGCGCTTTGGAAACTCGAACGACAGCGCCAGCTCCTTTGTCGGCATGATGGTTTCGAGGACGAAAACTTCGGAACGATGCCTGTTGCCGCGCTCGACGATCTCGGCTGCGATGTTGTTGATCTCGATCAGCGTCGATTGCGGCCGCGGCGGCGCGATGAAGGTTCCCACACCTTGCAGGCGGATCAGGAACCCGGCCGAGGTCAACTCTCTGAGCGCCCGGTGAACCGTCATCCGCGACACGCCGAGCGACGCCACCAACTCATTCTCGGACGGCAGCTTGCGATCCTTGCCCCACCGGCCCGTTCCGATGTTCGCCAGGATGTAGTCCTTCACCTTCTCGTAAAGAGGGCTGGCCGTGTCGGGCAAAGTGATCATTTCAAAAGTCCTTTCCGGCGATTCATCGGAAATCACGACTGCTCAACAGGTTGCCGCATACGGATGATTGTTTTCAAGCCGTCGCTGCGCCCCGCCAACAGCCGCTCATAGGCAGCCGGAATGTCATCCAGGCCGATCTCCTGGTCGATCAGCGCCAGCAGCGGTTCGCTGAGTTCGCCCAGCATCCGCACGGCCTCGGGCAGCTCGTCGGCAAAGGCGTGGCATCCCAGCAACCCGATTTCGCGTTCGACCAGTGTATTGGGATCGATGTCGAGGCGGCCATGGAAGATGCCGACCATGGCGATCGTGCCGCCTGGATCGACAACGCCGAGCAACTGATTGAATGCCGCGATGCTGCCGGTCGCCTCGACGGCCGCCACCAAGGGGGCATTGGCGGTTGCGGCGGCAATGGCAT
>NZ_RZTF01000534.1:0-3493 GCF_004023175.1 Mesorhizobium sp. M7A.F.Ca.MR.362.00.0.0 | reverse complement strand
GATTGACCTCGCATCAGGCCTCTCTGCGCCCCTATTCAGCCGTTGCAACAAAACCGTGGCGGAAACGTTCAGCCTTAAAGGGGCTGCACCAGCGACCGGGGCTCGAACTTCACGCGGTCCAGCGCAATCATGCTCTTGAATTTGCGGACATTGGGGTTCGTGTAGAGTTTGGTCTTTACAAAAACGTCAAAGGCCTCAACGTCCTCTACTGCTACAATAAGAACGAAGTCTGCATCACCTGTCACCATATAGCATTGAGTGACTTCTTTCGCGGCCCGCATTGCTCGCTTGAAGTCGTCGACGAGGTCTAAACGCTCGCGATCGAGCTCCACCGTTACGACCACGGTCAGCGACTTCCCAAGTGCTTTGGGGTCAACCAGGGAGATATCAGCGGTGATAACGCCGTCGGCGCGTAACTTATTGACACGGCGCATGCATGAGGCGGCAGACGAACCCACGAGGTCCGCAAGCTCGGAGAACGACAGCCTGTTGTTCTTTTGAAGGGCGCCGAGTATCCGCCGGTCAAGATCATCTATCATACCTACACCCTGGATACGAAACCACAATGTGGCATTAGCGATCCGAAACGCTCGGTGCAAGATCGGACGCTGAATGAAACGTTACCTCATTCAAAAGGTGCCATTATTGCAATCGTCCAGGGCAGGCGACCGTTTCTTTTCACCTAAGCGCGAGTTTTGCCCGAACTATTCCAAACGCTTACGGCAAACTAGCACTGATGGCGAAGCACGTGGCCCTCCGACGGCCGCCAGACGTCTATGAACGGAGTCAGAATGCATTCAGCCGCGAAGTTTCATACCTTGGCCGAGGAGATCACAACCTGGCGGAGGCATCTTCATCAAAACCCCGAGCTCGACTTTGCCGTGCACGAGACGGCACGGTTCGTTGGGGACAAACTGGCGTCCTTTGGGATCAACCGCATCGAAACCGGGATAGCCGGCACCGGCATTGTCGCGTTCATCCAGGGTGAAGGCGGGGAAGGACCGACCATCGGACTCCGTGCAGATATGGACGCCTTGCCGATCCATGAAGCGACGGGAAAGCACTGGGCGTCGAAAAGCCCCGGGAAGATGCACGCCTGCGGTCACGACGGCCATACGGCGATGCTGCTTGGGGCTGCAAAGTACCTTGCTAGGAGCCGGAATTTCAGGGGCACGGTCACGCTTATCTTCCAGCCGGCCGAGGAAGTCGAATTGCCGTCGGGCGGGCTCAAGATGGTCGAGGACGGGTTTTTGGACCGTTTTGGTATCTCTCAAGTGTTCGGGATGCACAACTGGCCAGGGATCGATGTAGGCAAGTTTGCCATTTGCGCAGGTCCGATGATGGCCTCCCAGGACGATTTTGACATCGTTGTAAAGGGTCGCGGCGGGCACGCCGCAGCCCCGCACTTGACAGTTGATCCGGTCGTTATAGCCGCTCAGGTCATTATTGGCCTGCAGGCGTTGGTGTCGCGCAGCACCGACCCGGTCGAGTCGCTGGTAATTTCCGTCACGAAACTCCGCGCCTCAAATGCTTACAATGTGATCGCCGACGAAGTTGAACTGGCAGGAACGGTCCGCGCGTTGGCCCCTGCCCTGCGCGACTTCGCCGAGACCCAGTTGGAGACGACCGCGCGGAAAATCGCGCAAGCTTTCGGGGGCGACATTACTTACCGCTACCGCCGGTCGGTTCCAGCCACCGTGAACGATAGCGCCGCCACTGCTCTTGCCGTTCGTGCGGCGGGCGGCACCGGCGCGGTAGCAGTAGACGAGACGTTGAGGCCGGTTATGGGTGCCGAGGATTTCGCTTACATGCTGCAGGCGCGCCCAGGGGCGCTCATCTTCATCGGAAATGGCGCTTCAGCCCCGGTACATAATGCCGCGTACGACTTCGACGATGCCGCAATTCAATACGGAGTGGCCTATTGGGTGAATGTAGTGGGGGCCGCGCTTGGAATTGACGGGGGGTAGTCGCGCCATCTTCAAATGTGTCCAATTTGCCACCCCGCAATCCGGCGTCCATGAAATCCATTTTTCAGTCGCGCCTGGTTTTTGGCGCAAATCTTGCGCAGAACTGTTTCATATTGGCGCAGACAAACTGCTAGTAATGTGAGGCCGCAAGTGTCATCCGTTGCCCGTTCCCTTGGCATTCTCAACCTGGAAAGAGGAGCTCTTGCGGGCGAGTCTGCGACAGACGAGGCTATCGACGCATTTAAGGAAAGGCTGCCTTTTCCGGTGATCGCGGAGACGGTAGAGGGCGCCTGGGCAGACAACGTCATCCAAGGTGACTCTGCGCTCGAGCCCGCTTACATCGCAGCCGCCCGTCGGCTCGTGGCCCGAGGGGCCATTGCGATCAGTGCGAACTGCGGCTACTCCGTCCGACACCAAGCTGCGGTGGCATCGGCAGTCAACGTCCCTGTGGCCGCCACCAGCCTCATTCTTCTGCCGCTACTGCTTCGGCAGTACCCTACCACTGCAAAAATTGCTGTCATCGCCGCGGATTCGAGCTGCCTCGACGAGAAGATGCTTGCCATTCATGACCCAGGCGATCGAGCGCGCGTCGTGGTCGGCGGCATCGAAGGTGGTGTTATGTGGCAAAATGAAATGAAACGCCCCCCGCCCTATACTGAGCCGGCCGACATCGAAGCCGAAGTCATGGCTTGCCTCTGCAGCTTACAATCGGAACATACGGATATCGGAGCGATCCTGTTCGAGTGCACGTTGTTCCCGCTTGTTTCTCCAGCCATTCGACGGACAACCGGACTGCCAGTCTATGACATCACAACTCTCTGTCAGCTCACATATGCGGCCGCCTGACAGGCCTGGGCGTGACTGCGATCGATGATCTGGCATCTCTGATCGGCTGGCGAAGCCGCACCGCACGATCATCTGGCCCGTACCTCGCCCGTCGGTTGGAAGCATCTTGCCCTTCTCTGGCGACTCCCTTTGGGGGCGAGCCGCCAAGGTGATTGGCAGAAAACCGACAAAAAAGCGCGCCTTATGATGAAGTTCATGCTTCGTTCAGCCTTGGCGTTGATAGCGGCAAACCGACGCGCTGCCCTCGGCTTCGGAGCTCCGGCTCAGACACAATCACGTCCGTCGAGTGGGGTGCGTCTATATTGACGCGTGCAGATCAATCGGCAGTTGCACACGCGGGCGCGACTGAAAGCGACCAAATCGGCACCCGATTTGACGTGTCCCTTTCAGCCAGCGCGCCATTTTGCGAATAGCCGCATATCTGCCCATGCTAAATTAACTATAGATACCGTCACGATCCGGCAACGGGCGGACGAGGTGCGGCCTGGTAGGGCTAAACCCGTCCCGCGGACGTGTTTCCGGCGGCCCGAACGGCCAGGACCCAGGGTTTGGCCTTACTCGACTATTTGTTTTGTGCCGGAGTGTGCGCGATATGGCCGCCGCGCTGGACGTCTTTTCTGTAATTACCCACCCCCCGATGGGGCACAGTGCGTCGTCACTCGTCCTCGATGTCCGGGTAC
>NZ_RZTF01000533.1:354-3506 GCF_004023175.1 Mesorhizobium sp. M7A.F.Ca.MR.362.00.0.0 | reverse complement strand
CTATTTCGACGAACTGGAACTGTCTGTCATCCGCATTGGGCTCGAGCTCTGCAGCGCCCATGGCGTGAAGAGGAGTCCCTGCCGGTACCGAGGCTGGTCCATTCCGTTAAGACCGTTGCACCACGAGTTTGCTCGGAGCGTGCGAGACATACATTGGAAGGACCGTCCCGCGAAGCACCATGATGCGGCGACCCATGTCGACCGCGTAGACGACCAGACGTCACATGCTCCCGGCAAACAACTTCCCGCATCCCGCACCTAAAAAGGCGCTTGCAAATCTCGCTATTAGACGACGATCCTATATTACACTCATTCGGAGGACGGCCACAGTATGAGTGCACGAATACACAAACAAAGAAAGGCGACACAACCATACATCCTGCCAAGCCAAGCCAAGCCAAGCCAAGCCAAGCCAAGCCAAGCCACTGCTGGAGAACGACAGAATACGACATGCAAATGTCTCCTTCGCTCAAGAACCATGCAACTCTTGGCAAAGGCAGAACGGTGACCTTTCAAACTTTAAAAAGGCAGAGGTTGCGCCCCACCCACGACCAGCCACTCTCTTTAAGGGGCGTCTTTTCGCGTAGCCGAAATTTTCCAGCTGAGCCAATCAGAAGGGGGCTGCGCTGGAGGAAAAATGCCGTTTAGCGCTTCGCCTATCGAAGGGTCATATTCTGTTCGCTTGCCTAAGAAGCCCGCGTAACCTTTTGCAAGAGCTGAAAAGACATGATCCCTCCTGTATTTATACACTCTCATCACTGCTTGCTCTCACCACAATTGGTTTTCTTCTAACACAAAGCAGAATTAAGCAGATCTCTCCTGTCTCTCCCAATGACGTGGAACATCAGCAGTGACCCACTCCGCCTTACTAAACCTACCAGCCTGAAAAACGCGATTGAAAATGCCAGGATTGCGTACCAAAGGGCAATTTGCAGTGCTGATGTTCAGCTCAGCTATGTATATATGAAGGAGACTGATCTAATCCGTTTTCTGAAGTATGCGTCGACCCCGGAGAAATGGGCACAAACACGCCAGCCTCCGGATGCTCCGCCGCGTCTTTTCCTTGATGACGGGCTCACCTGGTTCGTCGCTGTTAACAGCGACACGAGCGACCCGGTGGTATGGGGGCGCGCGATAACGCGATGATCAAAGTCGCCTTACATTGGCCAGGCGTTTATTTGTAGTTTTATGCGTTTTCTGTTCCTAAATGTGTTTGTTTGCCACGCAAGCTTTTAATGTTGTATTTGTACCCGTCGTATGCGGCGGGTTTCTGTAATGATTTTTCCTTTGTTTTGCAAGCGCCTGCCATTGTTGTTGTTCTTGTTTTACTTGTTTATGCCTTTTGCGCCCTTGGCGCTATGTTGCTGTTTCCGTTTTTGTTAGTTATGTTGTTGCTCTATTGGCGTCATGTCTTACCTTTCAATAACTTCAATTGACAGCCATGAACGTTTGTTCGTATACTTTTTTCTCCGTTTGCAGCGTTCTTTTTGTGTATCGATGGATAGACTGCCCTGCGCGATAGACCGCGAAAGCGGTAGCGACAAGTGGCTCGAGTTTCGTAATTCTTCTGCCAGTATCATTGGCCAAAACCAATACGCTCAGATTCCCTACCAGATGTTGTCATCTGCTGATGCAAGTCGACCTTCTTGTGATCTTACGCAACAATGTGACCTTCGCCCTCACCACTAACCGTTTCTCTGTTGCCAATAAACTTTACAATCATCTCCTGTCACGGACACGGCCACTTCCGGCTCGCGCTTCGCGCGAGTCTCGCGCCAGTCCGGAAGATGCCGCGCCCAAAACGGTGGCGACATTTACATCGAGATGTATCCTCGATTACATCGCGATATATCCTGCCACGAAACCCTCCTTTCGATGCCACGAAACCCTCCTTTCGATGGGTTTCGACTGTCCGATCGCGCAAGGGCGACAAAGGGGAGCCGTAAGCTTCAACTGTAAGACAACTCACGTTGGATATGCCCGACTTATACACTATAGTAGCGGCGAGAAACTCCAAGGTGTGGCCTACTCGGCAAACCGCTGCGCTCAGTTTTTATGAAAGGGCCCTAGAAATGACCAATCGATCAGGCTTAGAGGCGAATGCCGAGGGCGGCTTAAACAACCCGACTCAGCATAACGTAGACCCGTCAGGAGATGCTCTAGCTGAGGTAGCTGTTAGGCTGGTGACTGAAAGTCCTGCTCAAACAGCCTCTGATCTAACCAACTAATCCGAAGCACCTGCTGCGGCTCAAGCTGTGACCGGGCTACATCCATGCGCCGCACCCGCTCGACGTCTGCCAAATCGACCATATCCCGACCGACATCAATTTCGTGGAGGTTGTCGACGGGGCCGGTGTGTTCGTCGGCCGTCCGTATCTGACGATCGTCACCGATGTGGCGACACGAGCCATTCTCGGTTCTGTCTCAGCTTGGAAAAGCCGTCGGTCCTGTCTGGGGGTCGGAACAAGAGCAGTTCAAAATCGTACGCGGCCTTTATCAACCAAAGACAGCAATAGCCTTGATATCCAAGGGTTACCGTGCGATTCTTCGGGCCTGATCCGAGGGAGATGAGAATGTCGGAAACGATGCTCGCAGCACTTACCAACATTCGGACGGCGGAAGATATGATCGTGGCCTTTCGCGATGAGGAGCAGTGTCGGAGATTGCTGGAAAGCATGGTGTGGCCGGCTGGGAGAATTTGTCCTGCCTGTGGTTACAAACGCTCGATCGCGATCGCCGGGCGCGATACAAGCAAGCGACGTGCGCGTCCGGGTCGCTATCAATGCTCCAGCGGCGATTGCCGGTTCCAGTTCACGGTGACGACCCACACGCCTCTGCATTCCACAAAGCTTCCTTATGAGTGTCTGGCTGAATGGCATGTGGCTGATGCTGCAGTCGGATAAGGGTTTGTCCTCGGTGCGCCTGGCCGAGATAAACGGCAAAAATGAACAACGTCGATCCGCTCGCCTGGCTCACGCAAACGCTCGAGCGCATTGCCATGGCTGCCCGAGCAGCGAAATCGACGCACTCATGCCGTGGAATTACGCCGCCTGAACGGCCTCAGCTCGTCGCTTACGGAAATTCGCGCTTACGATACACTCGCCAGGGATGACTCTACGGCTTAAACTTTAAACGATCGCAGATTGGTACGA
>NZ_RZTF01000533.1:0-344 GCF_004023175.1 Mesorhizobium sp. M7A.F.Ca.MR.362.00.0.0 | reverse complement strand
GGTACGAGGAAACCGAAAATGGAAACACAGGAATCGGCCGAAGTTCTTCATAAGTTCCTGGCGAGAAAGAGGAAATTGACTTCAACGGAAGCGAAAGCAATATTTGAACGTGACATCTTAGGTAGCATGGCAGTCGAAAAGGGAGGGCTGGAGAATCCCATCTTTCTTGTTGTGGGCGGACAACCGGCATCGGGCAAAACCTCTGCAATTAGGCAGTTACTGAATAAATATGATCCCGACTACACTCAAGTGGTAAGCGAGAACGAACTCAAGTCTTTTCTTCCCGACAACAACCGCGCTCGACTCCGGGGATCTCATGTAGTTGAGGAAATAAATCGCTTCGT
>NZ_RZTF01000532.1:0-3521 GCF_004023175.1 Mesorhizobium sp. M7A.F.Ca.MR.362.00.0.0 | reverse complement strand
CTTGGCGCCTTGACGCGCCCGGCTTCCGCGGCAAGCGAATTGCGCACAAAAATCCTGCAGATCCCCGGCGTCGGCAAAGGCCAGCCGACGGACGCCGACTTCCAGAAGGTCGGTGAACTCTGCCTCGAAGCGACCAAGGCCAATGTCAAGGAAGGCGAATTCGCCGGCGTCGAGTTGACCTTCATGGGTCTCAACAACCAGAACCTGCACAATGTGCTGTTCCGCGGCTTCCTGAAGCCATGGGAGACCTACACCGGCGCCAAGATCAACTGGATCGACCTGGCGCAGGCCGACTACAACGCCCGCCTGCAGCAGTCGATCGCGACCGGCACCGTCGACTTCGACATTATCGAAATGGGCGCGCCGTTCGAAGGCGATGTCTGCGGCAAGGGCCTGACGTCGGAAATGCCCGACTGGGTCAAGACCCAGATCGATTTCGACGACCTCGTCAGCTATCTGAAGCCGCCGGTCGGCACCTGGGACGGCAAGCAATACCGCGTGACCGTCGACGGCGACGCGCACAACTTCAACTACCGCACCGACGTGTTCGCCGATGCCGACCTCGCCAAGGCCTGGAAGGATGGCGGCGGCGAAGGTGAATGGGGCGTACCGAAGACCTGGCAGCAGGTTCAGGCGGTGACCAAGTTCCTCAAGGGCAAGAAGCTCAAGGACCAGGACGTCTATGGCTATCTCGACGCGCCAAAGCCCTGGGGCGGCTTCGGCTTCTATTTCCTCGGCAGCCGCGCCACCGCTTATGCCAAGCACCCCGACGACAAGGCCTGGCTGTTCGACGCCGACACGATGAAGCCGCGCGTCAACAATCCGGCCTGGGTGCGCGCCATCCAGGACGTCATCGACGCGCTGCCGTCCGAACCCGCCGACCAGATCAATGCCGATCCGAACACGACCGCCTTCCAGCAGTTCCTGGCCGGCACCGGCTCGATGGTCACCTGGTGGGGCGACGTCGGCTCCAACGTCAAGACCAACGACTCTTCCGTCGTCGGCGACGTCACCGGCTTCTCGATCCTGCCGGGCTCCGACGATGTCTACAATGCGAAGACCGGCGCCTGGGACAAGCTTGCCAGCGGCCCGAACTATGCGCCCAACTGCGCCTATCTCGGCTGGGGCGTCTATGTCATGGCCCGCGTCGATGCCGATGAGAAGAAGAAGAAGGCGGCATGGTCCGCCGCCGCCCATCTCGGCGGCAAGGACCTGTCGATCTGGACGGCGATGTATCCGTCGGGCTTCCAACCTTATCGCAACTCGCATTTCGACATTCCCGAATGGGTGGCGGCCGGCTACGACGAGGCCTTCATCACCTCCTACCTCAAATCGGAATCCGACAGCTACAACCATCCGAACGCGGCGATCGAGCCACGCATCCCCGGCATCTTCCAGTACTACAGCGCAGCCGAGGACATCCTGGCCAACACTTTCGCCGGCAAGATGAAGGCGCAGGAAGGCGCCGACGCCATCGCGGCGGCCTGGGAGAAGCTGACCGATCAGATCGGCCGCGACAACCAGATCAAGCTCTACAAAGCTTCGCTCGGCATGTAGGCTGGCCTATGAACCGTGGTCCGGCGGCAACGCCGGACCACTTTAGACCGGCTCCGGCTCTTCGAGAGCCTTCAAACGGGCGAGATTTGTGGCTGACCTGACTTCGACCGCGAACCAGTGGCCGGCAGATGCCGGCCCTTCCGATCTGATCTCTCCAGGCCGCAAACGCCTTGGCTGGGCGCTGATGGCCGTTGCGACGCTTGGCCTGCTGGCGACGATCGTGCTGGAGATCCTCTACAAGGGCAGCACCGATACGATCGGCTTCGAGACCTGGCGCCCCGTCGTCTATGCCTATGTTTTGTGGGGCGTGGCGATCGGCATCGGCCAGGTGCTGACGCGCGGCGAAGACGGACAGCGTGCCCTGTTCCTGCTGCCGGCGCTGCTGTTCACCATCGCCATGGTGATCTTCCCGACGCTGTTCGGTTTCTACATCGCCCTCACCGACTGGAACCTCAGCTCGTTCAGCGGTCGCAAGTTCAACGGGCTCGACAATTTCTGGCAGATGCTGGCCGATCCCTACTACCGCAACGCGCTGTTCAACATGGTGCTCTATGTGCTGGCGGTGGCGGTCGAATATGTCATCGCCTTCGGCTTGGCGCTGCTGCTCAACGCGCAGATCCGGGCGCGAAAATTCTTCCGCGTCGTCTTCCTGATGCCGTTGATGCTGTCGCCGGTCGCGGTGTCGTGGATGATCGGCAAGTCGCTGATGGAATACCGGTTCGGACCGGCAGCAACGCTGGCGCGCCATCTCGGCTGGGAAAATCCCGCCTTCTTCTCCGACCCGATCATCGCGCGCATATCGATCATGATACTGGATGCCTGGACCTTCATTCCGTTCATGATGATCATGCTGCTGGCCGGGCTGCAGGCGATGTCGCGCGAGGTACTCGAAGCCGCACGCGTCGACGGCGCCAATGCGTGGCAGACCTTCTGGCAGGTCACCTTCCCGCTGATGCTGCCGGTGTCGGTGACGGCGGTGATCCTGCGCATCATCTTCAAGCTGAAGCTTGCCGACATCATCATCACCGTGACATCCGGCGGCCCCGGCGGCGCCACCGATTCCGTGTCGAGCTTCATCTATCGCGAATATCGCGACCGCTCGAATGTCGGCTACGGAACCATGCTGGCGATGGCCTATCTGGTGATCATCGTCGTCTTCGTCACGTGGCTGTTGAAATTCGCCAACCGTTTTGTCCGCAATGTCAATTAAAGCAAGATGGGGGTGAATTGAGCCCGATGAGCGTTCAGACCACCGAATATGTCGCCTCGGAAATCCGCTCGCCGGCGAGCTTCCTCGCCAGCCGCGTTTTCATCTATGGCGCGCTGGCCTTCTGGGCGTTCATCTGCCTGTTCCCGATCTACTGGACGGTGACAACCTCGTTCAAGACCGCAGTCGACGTCACGCAGGGCCATCTCATCCCCTTCGTCGACTTCCAGCCGGACTGGAAAGGCTGGCGCTCGCTCGGCCTGTCGCCGGACTCGATTTTCCAGACCTCGACGGTGCGCGAGGAGTTCCTCAAGCGCTTCATGAATTCGGTGATCACCTCGGTCGGCGCGTCGAGCCTCGCCATCGTCATCGGCAGCCTCGCCGCCTACGGGCTCACCCGCTATCGCTATCGTTTCGCCTGGTTCAAGAACGAGGACATCTCGTTCTTCTTCCTGTCGCAGCTGATCCTGCCGCCGGTGGTGCTGGCGCTGCCCTTCCTGGTGCTCTACCGCGAGGTCGGCCTGCTCGACACGCGCATCGGACTGATCCTGCTCTACACGCTGATGGTGCTGCCGATCGTCATCTGGATCATGCGCGACCAGTTCAACTCGATCCCGGTTGAGCTCGAGGAAGCAGCCCTTGTCGACGGGCTGTCGATCTGGGGGGCGTTCTTCCGCATCGTCATGCCGATCGCGCTGCCGGGCATGGTCGCCGCCTTCATCCTGGCGATGGTGCTGTGCTGGAACGAGTATTTCTT
>NZ_RZTF01000531.1:0-3541 GCF_004023175.1 Mesorhizobium sp. M7A.F.Ca.MR.362.00.0.0 | reverse complement strand
GCGCCGGCCGGCAACAACTGCATCGTCAACGTCATGACCACGGACGAGCGCACCAGTCGCACCGTCATCGCGGCGGTGAATCCCGTGGTGGGCGGCGGCGGCGCGATGCCGCATCGCGATGGGACCAACGGATCGGGCGCCGATGCCGCCTATCTCAAGAACACGCCGATCGAGATCACCGAGACCGAGGTCCCGGTCGAATTCGTGAAATACGGGCTCGCCCGGGACAGCGGCGGGGCGGGGCGCTGGCGCCGGCGGGCTGGCGACCGAGATGGCGTTCCGCGTCTTTGCCCCCGATTCCAGGATCACGGCGCGCAACCGCGACCGCAGCTTCTTTCGTCCCTGGGGCGTGCTGGGCGGCAAGGCGGCCGGCCTGTCGGACATGGTCGTCAATCCGGGGACCGGCCACGAACGGCGGCTGGGCAACATCGACACGGCGGTTCTGCAACCTGGCGACGTGCTCGATATCCGCTCCGCCGGAGGCGGCGGGCGCGGCGATCCGCACGAACGCGAGCCCTGGCGGGTCGCGCAGGATGTGCGGCGCGGCTATGTCTCGCCAACGGCTGCCGAGCGCGACTATGGTGTCGTCATTCGCGACGGCGAGGTCGACGAGCAGGCGACGGCAAGGCTGCGCGCGGGGCACAAGCTGTCCGCCGGCCATTTTCATTTCGGTCCGGAGCGCGAAGGCTACGAAGCGCAATGGACTCCGGCGGCCTATGACAGGCTCACCGCCATACTGAGAGACCTGCCGATCCACTGGCGGTTTTTCTCCAAGACGGAAATCTTCCGTCGCATGAAGGGGCACTCCGGGCCGGAGGGCGTCCAGGCGGCGTTCGATGCGGCCTGCGAACGGTTCCCCGGACTGCCTCGTCCTGGCCCGGTGCGAGAGGCTGCGGAATGATCACCGCCGGCCGCATCGTCCGGCTGGCCGAGTACGACCGGGCGCAACTGCATTTCTTTCTCGACGGTGAGATGCGCGACGCGCTTGCGGGGGACAACGTGCTGACCGCCATGCTGGCATCAGGGCAGGCCTTGCGAAAGTCCGAGTTCGGATCCGAACCACGGGCCGGGTTCTGCCTGATGGGGGCCTGCCAGGATTGCTGGGTGTGGCAGGACGAGGGACCGCGCGTGCGGGCGTGCTCGACACTTGTCACCGAAGGCATGCGGTTGCGCACAACGCCATCCGAGAGCTGGCCGTGAGCGAGATCTTATCGCCGCGGATCGTGATCGTGGGCGCCGGTCCAGCCGGCATAAGGGCCGCCGCGACCCTGGTCGAGGCCGGGCTCCATCCGGTAGTGATCGACGAAGGACAGCGCGCTGGCGGGCAAATCTATCGCCGCCCACCTGCCGGGTTCACCCGCACCGCGAAGCAACTTTACGGGTCGGAGGCGGCGAAGGCGGGAGCATTGCATGCGCTCATCGACCGGCTGGCCAAGGAGGCGCGGCTCACCCATTACGCGGCAAGCTCGGTCATCGCAGTGCAAGAAGGTCGGCTGCATGTGCTGGGAGAGGGTGGCGTGCAGCTAGTCAGCTATGACCGCCTGATCCTTGCCACCGGCGCATCCGACCGTGTCGCTCCGGTCCCGGGCTGGCAGAGCGCCGGCGTCTACAGCCTTGGCGCTGCGCAGATCGCGCTCAAGGCGCAGGGCGTGGCGCTGGGGCAGCGGATCGTCCTGATCGGATCGGGGCCTCTGCTGACGCTGGTCGGCGCCCAGCTCGTCAAGGCTGGAGCGGATGTGGTGGCGGTGCTGGATACCTCTTCCCGGCGCCAGCAGATGCGGGGGCTTTGGGACCTTGCCGCCCGGCCGTTGGTCGCGCTGCGCGGTCTGGCCCTGCGGGCGAGGCTCGGCGGCCGCTACCATGCGGGCGTGACGCTTGAAGCGATCGAGGCCGACGGGAAGGGGGTGTCAACGATGCGCTGGCGCGACGCCGGCGGAAGGCAGCGCCTCACTTCATGCGACATGATCGGCATGGGCTGGCACCTGCGGGCGGAGACCCATCTGGCCGACCTCGCGGGATGCGACTTCACCTATGACGAGCAGTGGCGGCAATGGCTGCCAAAGACCGACCGGATGGGTCGCGCCGGCAACGGCGTCTATCTGGCGGGCGATGGAGTTCGTCTGCTGGGAGCGGACGGCGCGGAAATCGCTGGGCGTCTTGCGGCGGCGGCATGCCTTGCCGATCTCGGATTTCCGACGCCCGCCACCAGCACCGATCTGCGTAAGCTGGCGCGGCTCGAGCGCTTTGCCCATGGTCTGGCTTGCGCCTTTCCCTGGCCGGCCGCGATGGTGCGGGCACTTCCCGACGACGCGGTCGTCTGCCGTTGCGAAAGCGTGAATGCCGGAGCCGTACGCGAGGGCGCGGGTTTCGGTGGCGGCGAAGCCAACAGGGTGAAATCGCTGTCGCGCGCCGGTATGGGGCGATGCCAGGGACGCTATTGTCAGTTGGCCGCCGTCGAACTCGTCGCGGCGCAGGCCGGCTGCGCGCCGGATGCTGTCGGCCGGTTTCGCGGACAGGCTCCTGTCCGGCCCGCGCCTATCGGCGCCTTTCTGCGCAACGGCTGATGCAATTGCGGAGGCCGCGCAGATGAGGATCACATGCTAGAAATCGGCGACCTTCCCCCAGGCAGAAGCGTCGAAGCGCCGGGGATTGTAGGATGTCGCATCGACGATCGGTTCCGACCCGGTCACCAGATCGGCGACGAGGTGCCCGGCGCCGGGTCCAATGCCAAAGCCGTGTCCCGAAAATCCGGCAGCCAGGAAGAAGCCCGGAACGGTGTCAATCTCGCCGATGGCGGGCACGCCGTCAGGCGTGCTGTCGATGTAGCCGGCCCAGGCCGCGCTGATCCTGGTCTGGCGCAGTGCCGGCAGCAGCTCGAGCGCGCGGGCATGGGTCAGGCGGATCGTCGCCTGGTCCGGAGCCGGGTCGAGGATGCGCATCCGCTCCATCGGCGTCGGCCGGTCGAGCCGCCAGCGCAGCGTCTCGTGGCCGGAGCGCACGCCCTGCAGGCCGCCGGGCGCGAGGCTTCGCCACCGCTTCATGAACATGGGCAGGAACTGCGAGGAGAAGCGCAACTGCTGCGGTGTCACGTCCACGCGCCCGCGTCCGCTTATAGCGAGCGTGTAGCCGCCGTCGCCGCGCCGCGTGACCGAGACCCCTGCCGTATGCAGCGCGTCCGGCAGACCCTCGGCGCCTGGCGAAACGGACAGGATGGAGGAGCGGATCGACGCTTGCGGAAAACGGAAACCGAACTGCCGGCAAAAGGAGGAGGCCCAGGCGCCGCCGGCCAGAACCGCCAGCTTGGTCCGGATCGTTCCGTTTTCCGTAACCACGCCGCTCAGGCGCCCGCCCTCGGTCTCGATACCGCGCGCGGCGCAATTCTGGTGCACGGAGCCCCCGAGCTTGAGGATGGCGTGGGCGACCGCGGGCGCGGCCCGCGACGGATCGGCGGTGCCATCCGTCGGCGAGAAGACGCCGCCCTTCCATGTCCGCCCCGTGGCGCGGCCCCGCTCGCTGGCCTCGGCGCCGTCGAGCATATGCG
>NZ_RZTF01000052.1:22673-25014 GCF_004023175.1 Mesorhizobium sp. M7A.F.Ca.MR.362.00.0.0 | reverse complement strand
TGCAGCGGGAAACGCGCGGATCGCATTTGGACGCCTTCCTGGCCTGCATCTTCGCTGGCGGATGGTGGGGTGCCACCCTTGCCGGGGCATGGTGCTGGGGCATGCGCATTGCCAACGCTTGCTGATGCGGCTTTTGTTGCCCGGCTCCGCGTGCAAGACGCTGCCCCGAAACCGGCTTGGGCGAAACCGGCTTGCGCGAAACCAATTTGGGCGAACCCCGGTTGAGCGACGATTTGACAACGATGCGTCCGTCGCCCGCGGTCCTGTCGGCATGCAGCTTAAGCGCATCGGCCTTCGCGCCGTTGCCGGCGGCCATCCGCTTGCTCACCGGCTTCACGACCACCGGATTGCTGGCAGTCACCGCGCCGGGGGAAATGGCCTTGTTGCCGGTCGCAGTCTTGGGACCCGCCAGGATTTGCCCGTTCCCCTTTGTATTGCCGGCAAGCCTCTTGATCTCGGCGCCCCTGGAAACATCGAGCCGTGCACGGGCAAACACGCCTTTGCGAGGCGGAACCAGTTTTGCCGCCTTGATCGATTCGATGACGGGCTTCGGGAGTTGCTGCAGCCGGGGTCCGGCATTGATTGCAACGACCTGATTGCCAAGTCGCACGCGCGGCGCATTGTTGACCACGACCGTCTGGTTGATGATCGTCGTGTTGCGCATGATGACGACGTTCTCCTGCACCGGCCGCACCACCCTGACCAGATCGACCGCGCCGATCGCCGCCACAGGCACGAAACACCACCAGGCGTCGTCGAAGGCGACACCGACGTCGGGCGGCGCTGGAGCCCAGCCGACATCATTGCCGCCCTGACGCCACACCACCCAGGCTGGCGCCCATTGATCGCCGGCGATCCACACCCAGCCGAAATCGGGATCGTAGGCCCAGCGGCCATAGTGATAGACGACATCGCCGAATGGCTCGGTGGACTGCCAGTACCAGCCATCGTCGGTCCAGACCCACCTGCCTTCGGTGTAGGGCCGCCATTCGGTACGGACCGAGGGAACCCAGACATCGCCGAAGCGGCTGGAGGTTCGCCATCCGCCATAGTTCGAAAGCCTTTCGCGGACGGTGACGGCAATTTCCGCCGCATGCGCCTGCGTTCCGGGCAGCACCAGCGGGCCGGTCAGGGTCGCGCTCAAGGCCATGACCGCGGCCATTGCTGCTGCGCGTCCACGCCGGCCAAGGGAGCGACATGAAGACGCTTGGATAAAAGGTATGATGATCATAACGGGCTCCAGAGTTCCGCATCCAGAAAATCCCGGGAACCGCCCTGTTGCCCGCCACCGCTTCCCGGCTTCTCACCGATCGGTTGTCATCGGCCCCGGTGACCGCATTGCGGCATTTGACCATCAATTTTGCGCGACCGGCGCGGCATTCACAAATGGAACGTTCGTTTCCGGCGCCGGAGCGATTCCGAAACCGCCTGGCGATCTCATTTCTAGGATAGACCATTGAAATCGCTGGAAACTATGGTGGGGCGTGACGAGGGCCGCCATCTCTGACGATACTTGATCGTCCGGCGGCAAGCCCGGCGGAGCCACCACCATGACGATCTGGATTTCACGGGAGGAAACCTGATGCTCGACAAGCCCTCTAGCAAGAACACGGCCCCTAGCAAGAAACTGTCCGACCTGCTCGATCAATTCGGCGCCGCGCTTGCTGCCAATGACATCGAGAAGGCGGTCGATTGCTTTCAAGATGATTGCTACTGGCGCGACCTCGTTACCTTCACTTGGAACATCAAGACCATGGAAGGCCGCGACCAGGTCCGCGACATGCTGAAAAGCCAATTGTCGAACACCAGGCCGTCGCACTTCGCCATCGCCAAGGGCGAGGACGCGACCGAGAGCGGCGAACTGATCGAGGGCTGGATCAGCTTCGAGACGGAGGTGGCACGCGGCTTCGGCCATGTCAGGCTGAAGGACGGCAAGATCTGGACGCTGCTGACCACCATGGCCGAACTGAAAGGCCACGAGGAGCCGGCAGGCTTTGCGCGGCCGATGGGCGCCAGGCACGGCTCGGGCAAGAACCGTCCGACATGGAAGGAAGAACGCGAGAGGGAAGCCGCCGAGCTCGGCTTCAAGACCCAGCCCTATACGGTCATCATCGGCGGCGGCCAGGGCGGCATCGCGCTCGGCGCGCGGCTGCGGCAGCTTGGCGTGCCGACGATCATCATCGAGAAAAACGAGCGGGCCGGCGACAGCTGGCGCAAGCGCTACAAGTCGCTCTGCCTGCATGACCCGGTCTGGTACGACCATCTGCCCTACATCGATTTCCCCAAGAACTGGCCGGTCTTCTCGCCCAAGGACAAGATCGGCGACTGGCTGGAAATGTAC
>NZ_RZTF01000052.1:19291-22663 GCF_004023175.1 Mesorhizobium sp. M7A.F.Ca.MR.362.00.0.0 | reverse complement strand
ATGTACACCAAGGTGATGGAGCTGAATTACTGGTCCTCGACCGAGGCCAAAAGCGCCTCCTATGACGACAAGACCAAGGAATGGACGGTTGTCGTCCACCGCGACGGCAGGGACATTACGCTGAAGCCCAAGCAGCTGGTGCTGGCGACCGGACAGTCCGGCAAGGCCAATCTGCCGAAATTCAAGGGCATGGAAACCTTCAAGGGTGACCAGCACCACTCGTCGAAGCATCCGGGTCCCGACGCCTATGCCGGCAAAAAGGCCGTTGTCATCGGATCCAACAATTCCGCCCATGACATCGCTGCCGCACTTTGGGAAGCTGGTGCCGACGTGACCATGGTGCAGCGCTCGAGTACCCATATCTCCAGGTCCGACACGTTGATGGAAATCGGACTGGGTTCGCTCTATTCGGAGCAGGCGCTGCAGAATGGCATCACCACCGCCAAGGCCGATCTCATCTTCGCTTCGCTGCCTTACAAGATCCTGCACGAGTTCCAGATCCCGGCCTATGCCGAGATGAAGAAACGCGATGCGGCGTTCTACAAGGGACTGGAAAAGGCCGGTTTCATGCTCGACTGGGGCGACGACGAGTCCGGCCTGTTCATGAAGTACCTAAGGCGCGGCTCTGGCTATTACATCGATGTTGGCGCCTCGCAGCTGGTTATCGATGGTTCGATCAAGCTGAAGAGCGGCGTCGACGTCGAAGAGATCAAGCAGCACTCGGTTCTGCTCAGCGACGGGTCGGAACTGCCTGCGGACCTCATCGTCTACGCCACCGGCTACGGCTCGATGAACGGCTGGGCCGCCGATCTGATATCGCGCGAGACCGCGGACAAGGTCGGCAAATGCTGGGGCCTCGGCTCGAACACCACCAAGGATCCCGGCCCCTGGGAAGGTGAGCTGCGCAACATGTGGAAGCCGACGCAACAGGAGGCGCTGTGGTTCCACGGCGGCAATCTGCACCAATCACGACACTATTCGCAGTTCCTGGCGCTGCAGTTGAAAGCCAGACAGGCCGGCTTGGCGACGCCGGTCTACGGCCTGCAGCAGGTGCACCACAAGGGATAGGCAAGCGCCATTCCGGCGAAGCCGGAAGAAATGAAGGAGGCACGGCTCGCACCCTGCCTCCTTCCCTGAGGCAATTACGCGGGCTTACCCGCGGCGAACTGCGTCACCACCCGCTGCAGCAGCGGCACGTAATCGCGAAACGCCCGTGTCTTCATGTTGGCGATCTTGCCGCTCTCGTCCCAGATGCGGACCCGGACCGCTTCCTCGTGGAACGGGTTCTTGCGGAACTCGGCCACTTCATCGGCGCTCATCGGCCCGCCCTGCAGCGACAGCGTATGCACCGAGGCCTGCGACAGCCTGCCGAAATAGGTCGGGTCGGTGGCGCAGAGATAGCGCTTGGCCGCGACATGCAGCCTGACGCATTCGACGATGACCGGCGGAAAGAACGGCGCCAGCACCTCGCCACCGGCCTCGTCATGATGCTTGTCCTCGACATCCTCGGGCGAATAGGTGCCGAACTCGCTGGTGTAGTGGCCGATGTCGTGCAGCAGCGCCGCCGCCACCAGCTCGTCCGGCGCGCCGTCCTGCTCGGCGAACCAGGCGCCCTGCAGCATGTGCTCCGACATGGTGACGGGTTCGCCGAGATAGGATTCGGCACCCCGGCGCTCGAAGATGTCGGCGATGAACTCGACGATGGTGTCCGCGTTCAAATCCTGGCCGCTCATTCCGCCGCCTCCTTGAACCCATGCTCGATCGCCGCGAGCGTCGACAGCAGACCGTCCTTGTCTGCGTAACAGCCCTGCAGCCAGCGCTTACCGGTACCGGAAAACGCCTTGCGGGCATGCATGACGCGGGTGTTGTCGACGATGAACGCCTGCCCCGCTTCGAGCTTGAACGTCACCTCGAAGGATGGATCCTCGATCAGTTCCGCGAACCGGCGATAGGCGGCGTAGTACGCTTCCATATCGCTGAACGGCACGTCGACCGTCGGCGCCAGGGAGCGGTTGTTGAAGCGGATGCAAATCAGCTCGCCATCGGGCCCGAGCTCGATCATCGGCCGCTTCGCCTGCAGCCGCACGCCGGAAGAGCCGGCATATTCGAAGCGCGCCGGGCATGAGCTCAGCAGCCGGAAGCCTTCCGGGTTCTCAGCCTGCAGCGCAGCCGCGACGGCAAACCCATCGACGACACTGGACTCGCCGCCCTCAACCGTATTCTCGATGCAGGACAGGATCTGCAGCGTCGGCACAGGGTCGCGATAGGGGTTGTCGGTGTGTGCCTGGAGGCCGAGATTCGTGTAGGCGAGATTGTTCGGATTGACCTCGGCGCGCACTTCGAACCAGCGCCCGTAATTGGTCTCCCTGATGTAGCCGAACAGATCGGATACTTTGCACAGCGCCCCGGATTCGGTCGGCAGATCGTCCATCACCGCGAAGCCATAGGTTTTCACCGCCGACAGCCATTGCCCCAGCACAGCACGATCGCGGCTGGCCGCAACATAGCCGGCGCGCGGTACCGAATTCTGCATCGAGGCCTTGGTCCATCGCACGGTGGCCTCGCCTGTCCAGCCCGGCTGGCGGCCTGCGTCACGATCATAGGCATTGGCGCTCAGCCATGCCGCGGGAAAGCTGACCGTCTTCTGCTCGGGCACGAAGCTGACTTCCAGGGCGCCCCCTTTGATCGACGCGGCGCCGATCCTGGTGTTGGCGGGAATGTCGAGAATGGTGATGAGCCGTTGACCATTGCCGGCGCTGCGCGTCTTGTCGTCCAGCGCATTGTCGCGCAGCCACATGGCGTGAAAACGGCTGCGCGACCCGTCCTGCCAGCCAAGGTCGATTGTTCTGCCTTCGTCGCCGATCAGCGCGTGGGTGAGCATGGAGATCCGTTCCTGTTCATTGCGTCCCCCGCAGCCTGATCCGCAGGGTTTCGATTGCATGTTGATCGCGCGACAGGCATAACTCAAATTATCATTTTTTAGCCAATGACCACAGAATACTAATGGCTCGTACAAATACACCCGTGCCACCGCTCGACTGGCTGCGCAGTTTCGAGGCTGCGGCGCGGCTGTCGAATTTCACCGCGGCGGCAGCCGAACTCGGTCTCACCCAGGCAGCCGTCAGCCAGCACATCCGGTTTCTCGAGGAGCGGCTCAAGACACGTTTGTTTTCGCGGCTGGCGCGGGGCGTTGCACTGTCGCCGGAGGGTGCGGCCTACTTGCCTCACATCCAGTCGGCCTTCGCCACCATAGGCAACAGCACCGCGGAACTGTTCGAGCCGCGTGCCGTCCAGACCGTGACCATCCGGGCGCCGATCTCCTTTGCCTTGCTCATGCTGGTTCCGGCGCTGCCAGATCTCGCCAAGGCACTG
>NZ_RZTF01000052.1:7622-19281 GCF_004023175.1 Mesorhizobium sp. M7A.F.Ca.MR.362.00.0.0 | reverse complement strand
GCCGACTACGATCTGCCGGGCTCGGTGCTCGACATCCGCTTCGGCAACGGATCGTTCCCCGGACGCGAAGCCGACAGGCTGACCGCCGAGCGGCTCGTGCCGGTGGCCGCACCTGCGCTCGCCGGCGACGACGACTGGCCTTCCCTGCCGCTGCTTCTGGTCGCCGGCGCGCGCGAGATGTGGGCGGAATGGTTCGCCGCCGCTGGACTGGCTGGCCATCCCAGACGATCGCACCGCTTCGACAGTTTCGTCACCGCCATGGAGGCGGCGAGCGCCAGCGCCGGCGTGCTCTTGGGCTCGCGGCCGCTGGTCGATGCGGCGCTCGACAGCAAGACGCTGGTCAGGCTTTCCGACTATGAACTTTCCAGCACATCGGGGCATTTCCTGACCAAGGCGTCGACAGCACGCCTGACCGGAGCCGAACAGGATTTCCGCCAATGGCTGCTCCTGCGCCTCTCCGCGCCGGCATGACTGGTTATGAGATTGGCCCGATCCGCTTCCAGTAGATCAACGTGCCGGTCAGCCCGCCATGCGGCTTCAGGGCATAGTCCGGTATCTCACCGGCCAGCGTGAAGCCCAACCGCTCATAGAGGCCTGAGGCGCCCTCCTCGGTCGCCGTGTCCAGAACCAGCAGCGTGCGGCCCTTCTCCAGGGCGAGGCTCTCGGCGGCTCGCATCAGGCGCGTTCCCACACCCCTGCCCCGGTAATCGACTGATGTCATCAGCTTGGCGATCTCGGCCCGGTGCGGCTGGTTGGGCGGACAATCGAGCAGCAAGGTCACGGTGCCGACGAGGTTTTTGCCGTCCCAGGCGCCAAGCACCGATCTTTCGCCCCTTGCCGCCGCGGCCAGCGACTTCTCCCAGAACGTCCTTGCCGCCTGCGGCGCCAACGGATGCATGAAGCTGACCGAACCGCCGGCCGCCACCGTTGCGACCAGCAATTCGGCCAGCATGTCCTGCGTTTCGGCAGTCGGGTTCAGGGGTGCGATCTCGATCGAGTTCATGTGCAGGATATCCTGTGATTGCAATAGAAGCGGGCGCATTGCTGTCAGTCCAGACGGTGCGCGCGGCGTCGCTTTCGCGCCGCCTTGATGGCGCTGATGCGGTCGGCGTCTTCGTGCCCGAGATGCCGCCCGCGCTCGAGTATCTCGAGCGTGTACTCCTCATAGGTCAGGCCAAGCCGCTCGGCTCTGTCCATGCGCAGCAGCATCACCTCGTGGCTCGGCGCCTTCCACGCCTTGGCATGAGCGGCCTGCCAGGCAAGGAAGATGTAGGGATCGCCCTTGCCCCATGGCGGGCCCTTGTACTCATCGAGAGGCGGCCCCCCATTGTGGGAGCGCTTTGGTCTTCTTGCCATTGTGTCAGCCCCTGACCAGTGCGACGAGATAGTCGGCGCCGGGCTCGAGGGCGTGGAAGGTGCAGTCCGACGGCGCCCCGAGCGCCAGGCAGTCGCCTGATACAAGCTTGTGCACTGTCTCACCTTCGATGAATTCGAGCCGCCCGGAAATCAGCCATATCTGCTGCTTGATGAAGGCGTATGAAGCGGCCGGAAAACTGACCTTGGCGCCCGCCGGCAGATGCACCTTGATCAGTTCCAGCGGCATATCGCCAGCCGGCGAAAGATGCCGCCTGACATAGCCGGTGTCGGGATCGCGCCACACCGGCTGGTCGGCCTCGCGCAATATCCCGCCGCCCTGCAATTCCGCGCGCGCGATCAAGGTCGACAGCGTCATGCCGAAGGCCGACGCGATGCGCACCAGAAGCGCCGCCGTCGGGCTGGTCTTGCCCCGCTCGATCGTGCTGAGCATCGCCTTCGAGACGCCGGAATGCTCCGCGAGTTCGGCCAGGGACCAGTCGCGCACGGTCCTTTCGGCGTGTATCCTGCGGCCGATCGTCGAGGAAATGTCGTTCGCTATATCATCCATATGTCTATTATAGCGAAAAATAGATGCCGGAGAAGAGCCGGCTGGCGACAATTTTCACGAGCCCTTTAATGCTCTCTACACCATCCGACATCATCGGGCCTTAACCCCATTCGGGTAGGATCGATGCTCCAGGGAAATGGGGATTGGCCTGTCCATGTATGTCGAACGCGAAGCCTCCGTTGGAGAACCGACATCGCAGGAGCGCCGCGACGCAGAGCAGAGCGACAAGCGCATCCTCGGCAATGTCGTGCAATGCGATGGCGCGCGCGCCACCATCAGCGCCTATGCGAATGACGCCGACGGCGCGGTGACCGGCCTGTGGACGGTCGGCAAGATGATTTCCATCAATCTCGGATCGACGCGAACCGTCGGCCTGGTCTACGCAATCGGCAAGTCGGACCGCGCCTGGAGCAATGAGGGCCAGAACGCCATCGAGGTCAGCATCGAGCTGATCGGCGAAGTCCGTGACGGAGCAGAGCCCGGCGCCAAACCGGTCTTCGATCGGGGCATCACCACCTATCCGCATATCGGCGCCGTTGCGCATCGGATCCGCACCCGCGACCTGCAGGCGGTATATGACCTCGCCGGGCGTCATTCGATCACGATCGGCACGCTCGCGCAGGACGAGACGATCGCCGCCAACATCGCCATCGACGATACGCTGGCGCGTCACTTCGCCATTGTCGGCACGACCGGCGTCGGCAAATCCACCGCCGTCTCGCTGCTGCTGCGCAAGTCGATAGCGGCACGGCCGGATCTGCGCATCCTGATCCTCGATCCGCACAACGAGTTCGCTGCATCGCTGCCCGAATACTGCGTCAGGGTCGATTCCAAAACCTTGGATCTGCCGTTCTGGATGTTCAAGCTCGAGGAATTCGCCGAGGTGCTGTTCCGGGGCCGCGAGACCGAGCCGGAAGAAATCGACGCCTTGCGCGACCTTATCCCGGCCGCCAAGAATCTCTACCGCAACCCGAATTCGGGCTCCTATATCAGGCGCGGCAGCGATGCGTTGACCGCCGATACGCCGGTGCCTTACCGCATCGCCGACCTGCTCAAGCAGATCGATGAGCGCATGGGCATGCTCGAAAGCAAGACCGATCGCCCGACGCTCAAATCGCTGAAGACGCGCATCGAATCGGCGGCCGCCGATCCACGCTACCGCTTCATGTTCAACTCGCGCCTGATCGAGGACACCATCCACGAGACGATCGGCAACATCTTCCGCGTGCCGCATCATGGCCGCCCGGTAACCTGCTTCGAGATGGCCGGCATGCCGTCGGAAGTGGTCAATTCGGTCTGCTCGGTGCTGGCGCGCCTGGCCTTCGACCTCGCTCTGTGGAGCGAGGGCAAGCTGCAGCTCCTGTTTTTATGCGAAGAGGCGCACCGCTATATGCCGGCCGACCCGCGCCTCGGCTTCGCGCCGACAAGGCACGCGCTGTCGCGCATTGCCAAGGAAGGCCGCAAATATGGCTGCTATCTCGGCGTCGTCACCCAGCGCCCGGGCGAGCTCGACCCGACCATCCTTTCGCAATGCTCGACCTTCTTCGCCATGCGGCTTGCCAATGAGCAGGACCAGGCGATCATCCGCTCGGCGATTGCCGACTCTTCCGCCTCGACGCTTGCCTTCCTGTCCTCCATGGGCCAGCGCGAAGCCATCGCCTTCGGCGAAGGCGTGGCGACGACCATGCGGCTGAAGTTCGAAAAACTGCCGAGTGACCTGCTCCCCGGCACCGCAAAACGCGAAGAGGCCACGTCGAAGCCAGGCGACGATGTCGATCTGGTGGCGATCGTGGAACGACTGCGCAATGTGCCTAAATCAACGCAGCAGGCGATGGCCTTCGCCGAGGTCGTCGATTCAGGCCGCCAGGCCGGCGACCCCGACTACCGCAAGCCACCCGCCGCACGCGCGCCATCGGACGACGATTTCGACATGCGCTACGGCCTAAAGCCCGCAACCTTCGGCCTGCGCCCGCAAAACGATTAGGTCAGCAGCGCCAACTCCTCTGCCTTCTGACCGAGAAGCCGCGCCAAGCTTGCGCCCTTGCCCAGCCCGCTCGGATAAATCCCGTCAGGGAATTCGTCAGGCTGAGTCGGGTGGTGCTGTTTTCGAGAACCGAAGCGGAGCGGACGTTTGAGTCCGTGAGCACCGGAAGCGCAGAAAACGGCGCCAGACGGCCAGCCTCACGAATTCAGTGATGCGATTTCAGGCGCAGACGCGGTTGCGGCCCTGCCTCTTCGCCTCGTAAAGCTGGCGGTCGGCGCGGCGATAGAACTCTTCCGCTGTTTCCTTGCGGTCCCAGACGGCGAGCCCGACGCTGGTGGTGATCTTGAGGCGGACATTGCCCGACAGCACCGACATGTTGGCGATCGCCTTGCGGATGCGCTCGGCAAACTTGCCCAGAAGCTCGGCGTCCATGTTGGGCGTGACCACGGCGAACTCCTCGCCGCCCAATCGCGCCACCACATCGTGGTAGCGCGTCATGTCCTTGAGACAGTTCGCGACGGCCTTGAGCACTTCGTCGCCGACGTCATGGCCGTGGGTGTCGTTGACCTGCTTGAAATGGTCGAGATCGAGGATCATCAGCCCGACGGGCTTTTCGATGCGCCGGAATTCCTCGAGATACTCCTTCAGCGCATCATCGAAATAGCGCCGGTTCTGCATGCCGGTCAGGCCATCGGTCAGCGCCGCATGCTCGAATGTTTCCGAGCGCGCGCTGAGCGAGACCGTCATGGCGCGTAGCTTGCCTTCCTCCATCGCCTGTTTGCGGATCAGCGGATAGATGAAGAAGATGCCGAAGAACAGCGCGGTGGCCAGGAGCACGCCGGTCGCGAACAAGAGCTTGTTGAGATAGATGACCTTGTCCAGACCCGAAGCCGTATGCAACTCGTCGGCGAAGGATTGCAGAAGTCCGTAAGCATGCAGCGTCACCAGGCCGGCGGCCAGGATCACGAATATAAAGACGAAAAATGCTGATTCCGCCTTGTGGAAACGCATCTGCTCCCCGTTGGAAAGTGCCCACTGATCTTATGGCATGGGCGGGCTTACGGAGGGTTAATTTGGACAACCACCACGGGAACCGTTCCTTGCAGGTAAACTTTTCAGGTTGTATCGGAAGCAAGCGCTGAGATCGTGGTTTCCAGATCATCACCGGGGCGCAATCTCAGCCATTCCGGCCCCAATTGATGCCTGAACCAGGTGGTTTGCCGCTTGGAATATTGCCTGGTCGCGATCTTGGCGCGTTCGATTGCCTCGGGAAAGCCAATCTCTCCGGCCATCGCTGCCTGCAGTTCGCGAACGCCGATCGCTTTCATCGCCGGCAATTCGGGATCGAGGCCAAGTGCTGCAAGCCGCTTGACCTCGTCCAGCGCGCCCTTGTCCAGCATCTGGTCGAAGCGTTTGTCGATGCGAGCGACCAACGCCGCCCGATCCGGCTCGATCACGAAGAAACGTGCGCTTTCCCTGTCGATGAGCGGCTGGCCGCGTTCTGCCTGCCATTCCAGGATCGAACGGCCAGACGCATCGAGAACCTCCAATGCCCGCACGATGCGCTGGCTGTCGGTTGGCTTGAGCATCATGGCGGCCGCCGAATCCTCGCGCAGCAGCAGGCTGTGCAGCTTGACGGCGCCCTGCTCCTTCAACTCATAGCGCCAGCGGTCGCGGACCCGCTGCGGAATGTCGGGCATTTCCGAAATGCCCTCGGCCAGCGCGCGAAAGTAGAGCCCGGTGCCGCCGACAAAAATCACTGGCCGTTCGGAGAATGTGCCGTCCTCGATCAGCTTCATCACGTCGCGCAGCCAGGCGCCGGTGGAATAGGCGGTGGCCGGGTGGACATGGCCATAAAGATAATGCGGTGCGCGGGCGAGGTCGGCCGCCTCCGGCCGGGCGGTCAGCACGTCGAGCACCGAATAACCCTGCATGGAATCCGTGTTGACGATCACGCCACCCCTGCGCTCGGCCAGATCGAGCGCAAGCGCCGACTTGCCGCTGGCGGTCGGCCCGGCTATCAGGATCGCGTTCTTCACGCGGCCCTCGCCCGCCTGCCCGCCGGAATGTTTCATGCCGCTGATCGCCACCCTTGTTGCCCGTCCCACTGAGCGCGCTTTGTCGCTGTCGCTTGCGAATATGGCCTCACGGTCGGTCGGCGCAAGCGCTGTTGTCTGGCTGGCCGAAGGTATTGCCTGCGATCTCGTCCTGCCTGAGGCAGCCGACGACGCCGTCACGAGTGCCGTCTTGCGCACGGCACTTGCCAGCGAGGCCGTCGACGTGATCGTCCAGCAGGCGGAAACCCGCCGCAAGAAAATCCTGATCGCCGACATGGATTCAACCATGATCGACCAGGAATGCATCGACGAGCTGGCCGACGAGATCGGCGTCAAGGATCATGTTGCGGCCATCACCGCGCGATCCATGAATGGTGAGATCGCCTTCGAACCGGCTTTGCGTGAACGGGTGGCGTTGCTCAAGGGCCTCGACGCCGCCGTGGTCGATCGCATCGTCGCCAATCGCCTGACGCTGGCAGCGGGCGGCCGTGTTCTGGTCCGGACCATGCGCGCCAACGGCGCCTGGACGGCACTCGTGTCTGGCGGGTTCGAGGTCTTCACGACGCGCATCGCCGCCATGCTCGGTTTCCAGGAGAACCGCGCCAATCGCCTGCTCGAGCAGGACGGCCGCTTCACCGGGCTGGTCGGCGAACCGATCCTCGGCCGCGCCGCCAAGGCCGACGCGCTGATCGAAATTTCAGCGCGCCTCGGCCTGACGCCCGCCGACGCCATCGCCGTCGGCGACGGCGCCAATGATCTCGACATGATCCGCCTGGCCGGTACCGGTGTCGCGCTCCACGCCAAACCGACGGTGGCGGCACAGGCCAAGGTCCGCATCGATCATGGCGACCTGACCGCGCTGCTTTATGTGCAAGGCTACAGGCAGGAGGAGTTTGTGCAATGAAACCAATGCGCACCGAGCGCCTGATCCTGCGCAACTGGGAGGATCGCGACCGCGACCTGTTCCACCGCATAAACTCCGACGACCGGGTGATGGAGTTCTTTCCGTTCCGCCGCGACCGCGCCGAGGCGGATGCCAAGATGGATCAGTTCCGCGCCGCCATCGATCGCGACGGCATTGGCTTTGCGGCCGCAGAAATCGCCGCATCGGGCGAATGTATCGGTTTTGTCGGTATAACCGGAACCGATCACATGGACTTCCTGCCAGCCAGCATGATCGAGATCGGCTGGCGATTGGCGCCTGAATTCTGGGGCAGAGGTTACGTCACCGAGGCGGCTCAGGCATGGCTTGCCTACGGCTTCGAAACACTCGGCCTTGACGAAATCGTCTCCTTCGCCGTCGCGGAAAACCGCCGCTCCACCGCCGTCATGGAGCGCCTCGGCATGAGAGCCGATCCATCGGCCGACTTCGATCATCCCGGCATTCCCGACAGCCATCCCGCGCTCAAGCACCATGTATTCTACCGGCTGACTGCCCAGAACTGGCGAAAGAACCGTCGCTGATCAATGTCGATCAGGCGGAAGCTCATCGCCAGCTTGCGGAGGTCCGCCAGCAACCCGCTCAAGCATTTTTCCAAAATCGCCGGCGGACGCATCGCCCGCCCGACGACGCAGGAAATCCGCCGCCGTTTCCATTGCTCCAACCTTCTGCGCCACAGCCGAAGCGATCCACTGATTGAGCGACACGCCATCCGCCTTAGCCAAACGCGCGGCCGCCTCCTTTACCGACAGCGGGAGCTTCAAAGGATAAGTCGCTTTGCTCATGTTCGAAGTCCTTCCAGGAATTCAGCCGGGCTTACGACTTGGACGTCGAAACGGCCTGCCGCAGCCGCAAAATCCCGGCGATTGTAGGTCACCAAGGCATCTGCCCGGCCGTTGATCGCGGCTTCAAGCACCATTTCATCCTTCGGATCGCTCAATTGCGGGCGCCAGAGAAAGTGCAGTTCAACCGTTCTGCCAAGGTAGCAAAACCGGCAAGCAAACGATCCAGATCCGCATTCGACAATCCGTGAACCGCCATTTGCTCGGGTCGGGTCAACACGGTTTCATATTCAAGAAACAGCGCTGTCGTCACCAATGGGCGGATGTGCCGATCCGCGATTCGTTGCAAGACGGCAAACGACGCACCATTCCTGCTTCGCAAACCTGCCGTCAGAACGTTTGTGTCCAGTACGATCCGTCTCACAAGCTAAAATAGTACATCCCATGGGATGCTACAATATACCTGTCAGCTGGCGGATCTCAGTCCATCCGGATCGTCACGAACCTGAGCTCGCCGGTCTTCGAGGCCAGCATCAAGAGCGCATTCTTGCGCCCCTGTTCCTTCAAGGCGCCGATCCGGTCCATGACGTCCTTGGGCGTGGCGACCGATTCCTGCGCGATCTCGGTGATCACCTCGCCGGGCTGGATGCCGCGTTCGGCGGCGGCCGAGTCCTTGGTGACGTCGGTGATGACGACGCCCGAAACATCGGCCGCAATGCTGAACTTCTTGCGTGTCTCGTCGTTCAGTTCGCCGACCGTCATGCCGAGCACCGAAGCAGTGGAAACGGCCGGAGCCTTGTCGCCCTTGTCCTGGTCGGTGTTGCTGCCCTCCTCGCCGCTGGCGAGTTTTTCGCCATCCTCGAGCCGGCCGAGCGTCACCTTTACGGTCTGCTCGACACCCTTGCGCACGATGAGCACATCGACCGCCTTGCCAACCGGGCTTTCGGCGACGACGCGCGGCAGATCGCGCATCTCATGGATATCCTTGCCGTCGAACTTGATGACGACGTCGCCCGCCTGGATCGTGCCATTGTCGACCGGGCCGCCCTTGATCACGCCGGCAACCAGCGCGCCCCTGGCGGTCGCCATGCCGAGGCTTTCGGCGATGTCGTCGGTCACCGGCTGGATGCGCACGCCGAGCCAGCCGCGCCGCGTCTCGCCGAACTGGCGCAATTGGTCGACGACGCCGGACGCGAGCTGGGCGGGGATGGAAAAGCCGATGCCGATCGAACCGCCGGAAGGCGAAATGATCGCCGTGTTGATGCCGATGACTTCGCCGGCGCTGTTGAACAGCGGTCCGCCGGAATTGCCACGGTTGATCGCGGCATCGGTCTGGATGAAGTCGTCATAGGGGCCGGAATTGATGTCGCGGTTGCGGGCAGAGACGATGCCGACCGTGACCGTGCCGCCGAGGCCGAACGGATTGCCGATCGCCATCACCCAGTCGCCGACGCGCATCTTGGTGGAATCGCCGAACTTCACCGCCGTCAGCTTGTGGCCTTTCGGATCGACCTTGAGCACGGCGACATCGGTCTTGGTGTCGGTGCCGACCAGCGTCGCCTTCAAGGTGACACCATCGGAGAAATTGACCTCGATGTCGTCGGCATCGGCAATGACATGGTTGTTGGTGACGACGATGCCTTGCTCGGCATCGATGACGAAGCCGGAGCCCAGCGACTGCACCTTCTGCGAGCCGTTGTCCTTGTCACCGCCGCGGTTCTTGAAGAAATCGTCGAAGAAATCCTGGAAGGGCGACCCCTCGGGCAATTGCGGCATCGGCACCGCGCCCGGGCCTTCGGTGCCCTTGACCGTCTGCGAGGTCGATATGTTGACCACCGCGCCGAGCAGGCCTTGCGCCAGATCGGCGACCGAAGCGGGTCCATCGGCGGCAAATGTCGGCGTCACGAAGGACGGGACAGCGACTGCGCTGACAAGAAGTGCCGCCGCGCCGGCGATGAATGTCCGCCGAGCCGCGCACAGAATGGTATTGGATGTCATCGAGAAGCCTCCCGGTATCCTTGAAAAGAAAAGCGCTTCGACGAAAACGCCGCGTCACGCCATGTTGGCAAAAAATACGGCACGTTTGCGGCTATGACTATCGGCAGAGGATAAATCATCGCCGCCGTCATGCGCCCCGTACCAGCCAGACGATGCCGACGCCGATCACGATCGCCGCCAGTCCGGCGATCCGCAGCGCGTTCTCGGGCAGCGACAGCACTTCGGTGGCAAGTTTCCTGGCCAGGCCGGGAAAACCGCCATAGACCAGACCCTCTATGACAAGGACCAGGCCCATGGCGGCAAGAAAATCCTGCACCGGCCGCTACTGGCCGGTGCTGGGCTGTGCCGCCGGCGCGGCGGGTGCCGTCGCCGGAGCGTTTGGCGCAGGCGAAGCCGGCTTTGCCGGCCCCTCGCTGCCGTCGGGATTGCGGAAGAAGCGGAAGAACTCCGAGTTCGGCGACAGCACCATCGTCGTTCCGGTGTTGTCCAGCGCTGTGCCATAGGCATTCATCGACCGGTAGAAGTCGAAGAAGGCCGGATCGCGCTGATAGGCTCCCGCGAAGGTGGCGCTGCGCTGGGCCTCGCCCTCACCGCGCAGGATTTCCGACTCTTTTTGTGCTTCGGCGACGATCTCGACCACTTCGCGATCGGCGCGGGCGGTGATGCGCTGTGCCGCTTCATTGCCGCGTGCCCTCAGCCGCGCAGCTTCCGCCAGGCGTTCCGCCTTCATGCGGTCGAAGGTCTGCTGCGAGACTTCGGCCGTGAGATCCGTGCGGCGGATGCGGACATCCTCGATCTGCAGGCCGAGCGAGGTGGCGTCGGGCCTGAGCTGGTCGCGGACTTCGCGCATCATCACGGTGCGCTGTTCGGAAAGTGCGGCCTCGAAATCACGCAGACCGTAGACACGGCGCAAGGCAGCGTCGAGACGCGTCCTGAGCCGGGCTTCTGCCAGTTCGATCTGACCCGACACGGTGGAGCGGAAGACCCGCGGATCCGAGATGCGGTAGGCGATGAAGGCGTCGACCTCATAGAACTTGCCGCCTGACACCTGGACGCGGATGTTGTCGAGGTCGAAGCGCAGCACCCGGTTCTCGATCAGTTGCACGGTGTCGGCGTCGAAGAACGAGAACGGCGCCTTGAAGTAGATGCCGGGTTCGCTCTTGACGTCGACGATCTCGCCGAACCTGAGCACCAGCGCCTGCTGACGCGCATTGACCACGAAGACCGACGAATAGAGCAGGAACAGGATAACCGCTGCTGCGACGACGATGATGGGAAGACGGTTGGCCATCACTGGTTACCTCCCGTAACGCCACTGGGCGCAGCGGGCGCCGGCGCTTTCGGTTGCAGTGCCGGCAGCGGCAGATAGGGAACGACCCCTTGACCGTTGCCCTGCTCGACGATGACCTTGCTCGAATCCTTCAGAACCTTCTCCATGGTTTCCAGGTAGAGGCGCTTGCGCGTTACATCGGGCGCCTTGGCATATTCGTCATAGACCGAGATGAAGCGCTGTGCCTCACCCTCGGCTTCCTGCACGACCCGGTTCTTGTAGGCGGCCGCGTCTTCGCGGATCTGTGCGGCCTCGCCGCGCGCCTGGCCGAGCTTCTGGTTGGAGTACTGGTTGGCCTGCTCGACGAACTTGTCCTCGTCCTGCTCGGCGCGCTGCACCTCGTCGAACGCATCGGCCACTTCGCGTGGCGGTGCCGCATCCTCGATCGAGACGGCGTTGACGTTGAGACCGGCCTTGTAGCCGTCCAGCGTCGTCTGGATGATTTCACGCACCGAGGCGGCAATGCCCTGGCGGTCGTCGCGGAAGATGTCCTGCGCCGGCCGGCGACCGACGGCTTCACGCATGGCGCTTTCGGCTACCTGCCGCAGCATACCGTCGGGATCGGACACATCGAACAGATACGCGCTCGGGTCAGAGACCTGATAGGCGACCGAGAACTGGACGTTGACGATGTTCTGGTCGCC